>NZ_JBCNBW010000046.1:0-57116 GCF_050478865.1 Aeribacillus pallidus
GTAATGTATAAATATCAACAGAATCGTTTAACATAGCCTTTAAAAAAATCACTTTTTTGACACCCTCAATGATGGATCAACTTCATCATAAGATAATGTTGTCACTTCTGTGTAATCACCTCGAGCAATCTCCTCTTTTGTTGCCTCTTGCCCAAGTTCTTCATCGTCATCAATTCCAGGTGCAATAGTTGGCTCAATATTTTTCATTTCCTTTTTCAACAATTGTGATCATTCCTTTTTAGTATATTTATTCCCAGCATAACTTGAAATTATTTTGACGTGTCTTATTCTCCGGAAGGGTGAATCACACTTATGTCATATTTTAACACTTTAGCGAATTTAAACTTTTTTAACGATTTAAAAGGCTGTCCCTAACGCCTAAATTTCCCCCACCATGCAAACATTCTAAATTGCAATCGTCGCGTGAGTGTCAGACACTTATGGGACAGCCTCTTTTAGTTATATTCCATTTTTTTACGAACGTTGCAACATCCGTTCAAGAGCCAGTCGAGCGTCATTAGCGGTTTGTTCGTGAACTTGAATACGATTGACTGGCTGCCCTTCTACAATGCTTTCGAGAGACCATAATAAATGAGGTAAATCGATTCGGTTCATCGTTAAGCATGGGCACATATGCGGATTTAAGGAAATAATATGTTTATCTTGATGTTGCTGAATTAATCGATTCACCAAGTTCATTTCCGTACCGATGGCCCAGGAAGAACCTTTTGGTGCTTTGGCAATCGTTTCAATAATATAATTCGTAGATCCATTTTCATCGGCAAGTTCCACCAATTCTCGGCGACATTCTGGATGAACAATAATTTTCATCTCCGGATATTGTTGTCTCACTTGATAAACATTTTGTACGGTAAAATTCTCATGAACCGAGCAATGCCCTTTCCATAAAATCACTTTTACAGAAGCTATGTCGCCTGCAAAGATTAGCTCTTCTTGAATCGGATCCCACACAGCCATCTCATCTAGTGGAACTCCTAAGTCATAGGCTGTATTTCTCCCTAAGTGTTGGTCAGGTAAAAACAAAATGCGTTCTTTTTGCGTAAATGCCCATTTGAGCATTTTTTTCGCATTCGACGACGTCACCGTAGCTCCACCGTTTTTCCCGACAAACGCCTTAATTTCCGCAGTTGAATTCACATACGTTAATGGAAGAATCGTATCACCAAACATTTCTTGAAGCTTTACCCAAGCCCTGTTCGTCTGGTAAATGTTAGCCATATCTGCCATAGAACAACCTGCCCGCATATCTGGTAGATAAACCAACTGTTCGTTATTTGTTAAAATATCGGCCGTTTCTGCCATAAAATGAACCCCACAAAAAACGATGTGCTTCGCTTCTTTATTTTCAGCTGACAGTTGCGCTAATTTCAACGAATCCCCCGTAGCATCTGCAAATTGAATGACTTCGTCTTTTTGATAATGATGACCGGGAATATATAAGGACGTACCTAGTTCTCGCTTTATTTCAAGAACTCGTTGTTCCATTTCTTCACGCGTCAATTGTCGATACGTTTCAGGAATGGTTTGTTGAGATGACTGAATTGCTTGCAGGAAACTCATTCAAAACCCCTCCATCCTTTATTTAAAAACTTTTGCACTTATGTCCAGTGCTTTTACCGAATGGGTTAAGCACCCAAGAGACAACACATCAATACCGGTTTCGGCATATTCACGAACATTTTCTAAATGAATGCCACCAGAAGCTTCGGTTAAGATGGATTTCGGAACGAACGGTAGCCATTCGCGTAACGTCTGTGGTGAACAATTATCAAACATGATGATATCGACACCGGCTGCAATCGCTTCTTCCATCATTTCTTTTGTTTCTACTTCCACTTCAATTTTTAGCGTATGACCGGCCTTTTTTTTCACCCGGTTCACCGCTTCGGTAATCGAACCAGCATAAGCGATATGGTTGTCTTTAATCATGATGGCATCATCTAAGCTGTTCCGATGATTTTTGCCACCCCCACATCTAACAGCATACTTCTCCAACATCCTTAGCCCCGGTGTTGTTTTTCGGGTATCAGTAATGATGACACCGGTATGAGCGGTTAATTCGACGGCTTTTTTTGTCATAGTCGCGATGCCACTCAGTCGTTGAAGAAGATTTAAAATCACCCGTTCCCCTTTCAACAAGGTAGCGACCTGACCTCGTGCAACCGCAATCGTGTCAAACGGTTTCACGATGTCTCCATCGCTTTTAAATGTGGTCACTTCAATGGAGTCATCTAACACACGAAATCCCACTTCCAAAATGTCCTTACCACAAAAAATACCTGCTTCTTTTGCAACAAAGTACAGTTCATCTTTTTCGGATTCTCGAAAAATGAAATCGCTCGTCACATCAGTATCACCAATATCTTCAATAAAAAATAGTTCAAGCATATGCTTCAATTTCAATACATTCATGCTGTTTCCCCCAACCGTAATCGTTCATTTGTTGCATAATCGTTTTTTGGCGCCAACGTTCATCTTCTAACGGGAAATCTGAACGAAAATGACCTCCGCGACTTTCTCTTCTCTTTATCGCTCCTTGAGAGATTAAATAACTCGTCACCAGCATAAATAACGTTTGAATGTCTTCCTTTTCCATCTGATCTAACGAATGAGTTAACCAGTACGAAAGGTGAAATTGTTCAAGCCACCGTACATGCTCGTTCAATGCTTGTTGATGACGGACGATACCTACCCGTTCCATGTTAAGTTTTCGAATTTCATCCTTTATCGGGAACGATGGCTTTAGTTCGGCAGTTGGCCAGTTTTTTTCTGTGTTTGGCGTGGCGGAAAGGGAGCTCCTTTCACTTTTTATCCAAGAGGCTAAACGACGCCCAAAGACAAGCCCCTCTAATAAAGAGTTACTTGCAAGCCGGTTGGCCCCATGAACGCCACTAAAAGCTACTTCCCCGATGGCATAAAAATGAGGCAGTGTGGTCCGACCAACCGAATCTGTCACAATCCCTCCCATAATAAAGTGACAACCCGGAGCAACAGGAATCTTTCCGCTGCTAATGGAAATACCTTGCTTTTCACAAAACTGACTAATGGTCGGAAACTTTTGCTCAAAATAAGACACGCGTGATATGTCTAAATACACGTTTCTTCCTTTACGCATCTCATCAAAAATCGCTTGGGCAACGACATGTCTCGGCGCTAATTCCTTTAACGGGTGTATTCCTTCCATAAAATAGTAGCCGCTGTCATTGACAAGTCTCGCTCCTTCTCCTCGAACGGCTTCAGAAATTAATCCTTTTGCTTTACCATCTTTATAAAATAACGTAGGGTGAAATTGGATAAATTCGACATCAGCAACGGCGACACCATGTCGGTAAGCGATGGCTAATCCATCCCCGACTACTGTTGGATCGTTCGATGAAAACTCGTATATGCCTCCAACACCACCGGTCGCAAACACGACATGATCCGCATACATCTTTTGGATTGTTCCATCATGAGAAATGGACTTAACGCCAATACACCGATGGGTCGTCTCATCCACGATTAAGTCATAAACAAATTCGTTTTCTAGCCATTCTACATAAGGAAACACTTGTTGAAGAAGAAAATCAATGATCTGTTTCCCTGTTTGATCCCCACCACAATGGACGATTCGTCTCGATTGGTGAGCCCCTTCCATCCCTAAAAGAAGCTGGCCTTTTGGATCTGTATCAAATGGCGCACCTTCTGCAATCAACTGTTCGATAGCATTTTTTCCTTCCTTAATAAACGAATAAACTGAATCTTCGTGTTGAGTAAATCTCCCTGCGTTTAACGTATCTTGAACGTGTAGTATTATCGAATCATCCGGTGCAAGAGGTGCTGCAATTCCCCCTTGGGCTAGATAAGAATTACTATGTGTTTTTAATGACTTTGTGATTATCCTCACATGATAGTCCCTCATTAAGTGTTTGGCTAACTGTAAAGCAGCAATGCCACTACCTACAATTAACACGTCACATTTCATCATAAAAAGTCCTCCTGATTCAACAGGTGTCTTGACACTTATATTTACATATATTTAAACTAATGACAAGAGTTTTTCTTCAGAAGATCGAAAAAGGAAAAATTTTTATGTTACATGAAGAAGGGATTTAACATGAGATATTTAGATTTTGCTGCAACAACGCCAATCGATAAGGAAGCTTTACAAGTATACATGGAAGTAGCCCAATCGTTTTATGGGAATACGCATAGCCTTCATGATATTGGGAGTAAGGCCGCCCAATTACTAGAAAACTGTCGCCTGACGTTGGCCAATATTCTTAATGTACCGAAAGAAGGGATTCATTTTACAACTGGTGGAACCGAAGCGAACCAACTCGCTTTATTTACATTTGCTTGGAGTATTAAAGATGGAAAAAATCATATGATTACGACAAAAGGAGAACATTCGTCGATTCGCTCGACGTTTCCTCTTCTCGAACGTCTCGGGGTGGAAATAACAGAGCTTTCTTTAACATCCACAGGGGAAATCGATCTGAAACAATTAGAAAACGAAATTAGACCGTCAACTTTTTTAGTAGCAACCCATCATGTGAATGGGGAAACCGGAGTTGTCCAACCGATCGACGAGCTAAAAAAAATATTGGCTCCACACGATATTTGGTTGCACGTTGACTGTGTCCAATCGTTTGGTAAATTACCGCTATCCTCTATCGTTTCGAACGTTGATAGTCTAAGTATTTCAAGCCATAAAATATACGGACCAAAAGGGGTAGGAGCCTTGTACATTCGCCCAAATTTGTACATCCACGCACTATTTGCCCAAACACCTTCAGATAACCGTTTACGTGGTGGAACGGTTGATCTTCCTAGTATCGCTGCGTTTGTATATGCCGCTAAGAAAGCCGAGTCGAATCAACAAGCGTATTATGCGTTAGGTGAACGCTTACGAAAAGTGTTTTTGAACAAGCTTACCTCCCCATCCATTCGGATTATTCAACACCATGAAGCGGTAAAACAGCTCCCCCATGTGATAGGCTGTATAATTGATGGAATGGAAGGCAGTTATGTCATGTTGGAAGCGAATCGTCATCAATTTGCGATTTCAACGGGGTCGGCGTGTCAAATTGGTATGCAGCAACCATCCAAAACGTTAACATCGATGGGGATTTCTGAGGAACAGGCGAAACAATTTATTCGCCTATCTGTAGGAAAAACGACTACCGAACAAGACATGATTGATTTTGCTTCTTTTTTACATCATATTTGTCACTGATGATGCATCTTTACGTTAACCTTTAGAAATATGGTACAATGCAATTATGACGAATTTTGTTCGAGGGGAGTCATGATGAAAGAACAGAAGAAGTTATTAGGCGAAGAGCGTCGAAACTTATTACTAAATATGTTAAAAAATAGTCAACAACCCATTACTGGTGCGGAATTAGCGAAAAAAGCGAATGTAAGTCGCCAAGTGATCGTAGGCGATATTACGTTATTAAAGGCACGAAATGAACCTATTATCGCTACCAGTCAAGGATATTTATACTTACATCCCGTCAATGGACAAAAAGAAGCAACAAAAACGATCGCCTGTTATCATCCACCGGAACGAACGGAAGAAGAGCTTAATTTACTTGTTGATCATGGGGTGACCGTCAAAGATGTCAAAATCGAACATCCAGTATATGGTGATCTTACCGCCTCGGTGATGGTGTCTAACCGGAAAGAAGTACAAATGTTTATGGAACGAATACGGTCAACCAATGCCTCTTTTCTTTCAGAATTAACTGATGGAGTTCATTTGCACACTATTTCCGCACCGAACGAACAATATTTATTGGAAGCAGAAAAAGCGCTTGAGAAAGCTGGATTTCTAATGATTGTAGAAGAACAAGAGTAATAAAACAACCCACTCAAAAGAGTGGGTTGTTTTATTATGTAAACGAATAGGAAGGGTAGCTCCCTAACACCTTTACTTGACAACCAAGCGCTTCCATTTCCGCTACCGCTCCCGGTAACAATACATCATCCCATTCTTTTTCAATATCGATAATAAAATAATAATTGCCTAATCCCGTTTTCATCGGACGGGATTCGATTTTAGTTAAGTTCAACTTCCGCCACGAAAAAGCAGAAAGAACTTGATGTAACGCTCCTGCATAATCGGACGGTAGCATCACCATCACCGTCGTTTTCACTTGTTTCGTAGACTGGGAAATACAGCGGAAATTTTCTCGAGAGACGACGATAAAACGTGTATGATTATGTTTGTAATCGTGAATATCTTTTTTAAGAATGGTTAAGTCGTACTCTTTTGCTGCTAGTTCATTTCCAATCGCTGCGTACTTTTTCTCGGGATGCTCGCTAATCCATTTAGCAGCTGCGCTTGTTGAAGAAGTATACTCGACAGGAACACCTTTTAGTTGTTGGTGTAAAAATTTGTGACATTGGGCAATGGCATGACTATGCGATAATACTTTTTCGGGACGTATCTCCTCTTCAGCTGCATACTGAGCATGCATCATTAAATGTTGGCGTATTGGCAAAATCAATTCTGCGATAATTTTTAAGTCTGTCTCTTGTACTAAATAATCGATAGTTAAATTCACTGACCCCTCAAGTGCATTCTCTAACGGAACAACCGCTATATCTACCTCTTTTGCGGAAGCGGCTTCGATACATTCTGGAATCGTCATATATGGATTCAATTGAACATTTGTAAATGCTCGCTTTACAGCTAAATGCGTGAAGCTGGCATTCGGACCTAAATAGCCTACTTTCATTATGCTCCCCCTTTGTTTACATCCATCTCTATAAAAAATTTCTTTTATTATTAAGCATAGCTTCTATCAGTAGAGGTCCCCCGCTGATGGTTAGTGATAAAAAGAAAAGGTCGAGCTGTCGACCTATGCACCTGAGCCGAGCACCTCGACCTTTTCCACAAATTCTAACTGCCGAAGTTGATCAAGTAACTCATCTAACGTAATGGACATGTCAGTAACATTTAATGATAACGTCACATTTGCTCGACCTTGTAATGGAATCGTTTGGTGAATGGTTAACACGTTACAGTGATGTGATGCAACCACACTTAATAACTGTGATAAAGTTCCTGAACGGTCTTCTAAATGAAAAAAGAGGGTAATAATTTTTTCCTTCACAATCGTGTGAAACGGAAAAACCGTATCGCGATATTTATAAAAGGCACTGCGACTTAAATCCACCTTTTTAACCGCATCCCATATGGATGAAACTTTTTTTCGTTCAATTAATTCTTTAGCTTCAAGTGTTTTTTTCATCGCTTCTGGAAGAACATCTTCCCTGACTAGATAAAACTTTAGTCCTTGATCCTTTTTATTCAATGGAATTTCCCCCATCTTTGATGCCTCTTATTCAATAAATTCAAATTCATAATCCAATAAGCGTACGGTATCTCCATCTTGGGCTCCTTTTTGCCGCAGAGCTTCATCAACACCCATCGCCCGCATTTGGCGTGCAAAACGACGGACGGATTCGTCTCTGGAGAAGTCGGTCATTTTAAACAATTTCTCAATTTTCTCTCCAGATAAAACGAAACTACCGTCTGAATCTCTCGTAATTGTAAACTCTGGTTTCGGTTGTTCATGCTTATAAACGACGCGATGAACACCCGTTTCTTCTTCGTGAAGCGGAAACTCAGGTGTTTCTTCTAGCTTATCTGCAATTGCAAATAATAAATCCCGTAATCCTTGGCGAGTAAGGGCCGAAATTGGGAAAATCGGTACGTCGTTTCCTACTTTTTCTTTAAATGTCGCTAAATTCTCTTCAGCGCCAGGCATGTCCATTTTGTTCGCAACAATGATTTGAGGTCGTTCTGTTAAACGTAAATTGTATTCTTTCAATTCTTGATTGATGGTCACATAGTCTTCATACGGATCTCTTCCTTCCATAGCCGCCATATCAATGACATGGACGATGACGCGAGTCCGCTCTATGTGGCGTAAAAATTGATGTCCGAGCCCGACTCCTTGGTGGGCACCTTCAATTAATCCTGGTAAATCAGCCATGACAAAACTGCGACCATCTTCTGTTTCCACCATCCCTAAGTTCGGAACAAGTGTCGTGAAATGGTACTCAGCAATTTTCGGTTTCGCCGCTGAGACAACGGAAAGAAGAGTTGATTTACCGACGCTTGGAAAGCCTACAAGGCCAACATCAGCTAATAATTTAAGTTCTAGAATAACTTCACGCTCTTGACCAGGCTCCCCTTTTTCACAAATTTCTGGAGCCGGGTTCGATGGTGTCGCAAAACGAGTATTTCCTCGACCACCTCGTCCACCTTTGGCAATCACAGCTCTTTGGCCGTGTTCGGTTAAATCGGCGATCACTTCTTTTGTATTGGCATCCATTACAACTGTACCTGGTGGAACTTTTACAACCATCTCTGGGGCATTTTTGCCGTGCTGATTTTTTGACATACCGTTTTCTCCACGCGGGGCTTTAAAATGACGTTGATAACGGAAATCCATCAACGTACGTAACCCTTCGTCTACTTCAAAAACGACATCCGCTCCTTTCCCGCCGTCACCACCAGCTGGCCCACCTTTTGGAACGTATTTTTCACGACGGAAGGCGACCATTCCGTTCCCGCCGTCGCCACCTTTCACATAAATTTTGACTTGATCGACAAACATGTTCATTCCCGTCCTTTCACATAATCTGTCATTCTCTTACGGACGAATGTTATAAACATAACTTAAACGATAGCAATTGTGTGTCTACATGAAAAATTTCTATATGTTTAATGTGACCTTTCGCATTCTCTTCTAACCACGTTTTAATTCGATGTGGCTCCTCCATACGACCTGTTAAGCGAAAGGTAAACGTAATGGCTTCTTTAAATGTATGTAAGGTGAGGTGGAGTATGTTTTCGACATCTTTCGATAGTTCGCAGTCGAGCATTTGAAAAAAAGCATCAATCCATTGATCGAGCCACTCATCTGAAATAGAAATTTCATTTGCTTTCGCATGTATTTCGTACGAAATTTGGAATGCATGAGGCTCCCAATTGTGCGTAATTAACCGCTCAGCTACGCGCGGAAGTTGTAAATTGGATAGTTTCGAATCTTCCTGGGCTCGAGCTACAATCTCGTTAATCAGTTCTTTTACCCGATCCAATTTATTTAACGTAATATACCCCTGAATTAATTGGAGCTGATTTAACCAATCATGTCTTGCATGGCGCAAAACTTCCACAATCGTCCATTTTTTATCCATGTTCATACTCCTATTTTATTGACAAAATAAAGATTCATCTTCTTCTTGTAAGTATAACAAAAAAGAGAAGAATCGTTCTATTATTTATTTATAAAATAAAAATAAGAAAACTCTAACCACTAACGGTTAGAGTTTTCTTATCGTCTTATGCTTCTTTCGCTACTGGGTATACGCTCACTTTTTTCTTGTCACGACCCATACGCTCGAAACGTACGATACCGTCAACTTTTGCGTATAATGTGTCGTCACCACCACGACCAACATTTAGGCCTGGATAGATTTTGGTACCGCGTTGACGATAAAGGATAGAACCACCAGTTACGAACTGGCCATCCGCACGTTTTGCACCAAGACGCTTCGCGATTGAGTCACGACCGTTCTTAGTAGAACCTACCCCTTTTTTGGATGCGAAGAACTGTAGGTCTAGTCTTAGCATTCGTTCCACCTCCTAGCTGAAGGTAATGTGTATATATTTTCCGTAATCACGTTCAATTGTTTGCAAGGAAATGACCATTCCTTGCAATAACAATTGAACTTTTTCTTCTACGTCTTTTGGCAATTGCTCTGGAACCGTAAATCGAAGATATCCACCATCAGAACTTTGATCAATGCGTGGCTTAATCTTCGTTAATTGAAGAATCGCATTAATTGTTCCGAATGATACGGCTGAAGCACCAGCACAAACAATATCTTGACCGTGTTCCGCGAAGTTCGCATGTCCTTTCATGGTAAAGGACATGATTTTGCCATCTGAAGTTTGTTGAATAGCTACCCGTATCATCGTTCGTCGCCTTACGCGTTGATTTTTTCAATCACAACTTTTGTGTAAGGTTGACGATGACCTTGTTTACGACGGTAGTTCTTTTTCGGTTTGTATTTGAATACAACGATTTTCTTTTGACGGCCGTGTTTTTCAACTTTCGCTGTAACAGTAGCACCTTCAACTACAGGGTTACCTACTTTTACAGACTCACCGCCAACGAAAAGAACTTTGTCAAACGTTACTGTTTCACCCTCTGCAACGTTTAACTTCTCAACGTAGATTGTTTGACCTTCTTCTACTTTGATTTGTTTTCCGCCAGTTTCAATAATTGCGTACATGTTTCGCACCTCCTTAGACTAAGACTCGCCAAACTCAGGTGATTGCTAATGCAATGCTTTAAAACCTGGTGTTGTGCGGTTGTAGCATGGGTGCTGCTACAAACAATAACAATAAAAATCCTAACATATTCACTTAATTACTGTCAACTTATTTCTTTTTATGTTGGTTCTGTTAAACGATACTGTTGATATTCATACATATCGCTTGTGGCGGACGCATTCCGCGGGCAAGCCGCAAGCCCAAGTAAGGGTCTTGCGGCTTTTTGTTCCCGCTGGAGTCGCCGCCTTTCGATTCATGTAAATAACTTACTAAAAATCAACAATGACATATAACATAGCCTTTATGTTAAAAGAATTCGCTCGGCATCACGTTGTTGTCCAACAAATGAAATACGATAGAAAGGATAGGCATTGTTGATTTCTTTCATATGTATACGAACAAATAACGTTTCTTCTAGCTGCTTATGGTGCCCCCCCTTTTCCCCAATAAAAAATTGTTTTACATCAGGAGTTAATTCAACAATGACCGCTTCATACTCCCCATTTTTTAATTCCCATAGCTCCCTTTCTAATCGAAATGCTAACGATTCTGCGGATATGACTCTCCCCCTACCATCACAAATCGGACATGTCTCTGTTGTCTCGGTTAACCACGAATTTCTTGTTTTTTTACGTGTTAATTGGAGTAATCCTAATTCCGTAAATCCGATTACATGAACGCGTTTTGTGTCCTGCTTAATTTCATTTTGCAGTGCTGTAAGAACAATATTTCGATCCACATCCGATTTCATATCGATAAAATCGACGATGATAATGCCGCTTATATCCCTTAACCTGAGCTGTCTAGCAATTTCAACCGCTGCTAATCGATTCGTCTCAACAACCGTGTCTTCCAGGCTATTTTTCCCCGTAAACTTTCCTGTATTGACATCGATGACCGTCATTGCTTCGGTTTGTTCAATCACGATAAAGGAGCCATTCGGCAACCACACTTTTGGTTGACGTAATTTATCCAACTGCCCTTCTACTTGATAAGCAGAAAAAATATTTTCGTTTCCTTGATACCGGTAAATCGACCATTTTGGTGTTTGCTTAAGCCATGTTTTTATTTGCTGGTAGAGGGAAAATTCATCAACGAGAATGGTCCCTCCTTCTCCTGTCAAGATTTCATTTTTTAACTGGGTGAGCCATTCATCGTGTTCATATAAAAGGGCAGGTGGTTTTAGACTTGACAAACGGGATATCATGTTGGAAAAAGCGGTTCGTAATGTGATTAATTCCTGCTCAATCTCATTTGTCGTTGCATTGGCACATTGTGTACGTATAATAACCCCTTCATCATCTTTTAGTAGCTTCCTCACAAAACTTTCTAACTGATACCGAGTTTGTTCATCGGTGATTTTTTTCGATAAATGAATGCGTCGGGCAAACGGTAAATAGATGAGGTACTGTCCTCCCCATTCAATCAGTCCAGTTAAAAACGGCCCTTTTAGTTCTGTTCCGTCTTTTTTTACTTGGACGACGATTTTTTCTCCTTCCCGAACCCAATGATGAATAAGCTTTTCTTTTTTGGTGGATTCATCGAGAGGAGAAAGTAGGTAAGAAGGGAGTTGATCACGATGCAAATACCCGTTTTTTCCTATTCCAATGTCAACAAAGGCGGCATTTAAGCCCTTTTCAATGGAAACTACTTTCCCATAAAATATATTTCCAACTAAGGTTGAATTGGTTACAGGTGATAGTTGGAGCCGTGACAGTACCCCATCATGTAAAATGGCATAGCGCTTTTCTCTTTGTAAGGCGTTAACTATCAATTCGACCAAACGGCATTCTCCCCTTTTATGTATCTCGAAAATAAGAAAAGGTCTTTATACAGACCTTTTTCTTTAAGTATACACGTTTTCAATACGCATATAAAAGCTCATCGATTCGTGCTGAAAACATGTTGTACGAAAAAAAAGCATGCAGTACTTCATTTTCGTCTAGCGATCCTATTTCTTTTCCGTTTTTTACAACAACAATCGGATGTTTGTATCCTCTTTGAAATTTTTCCAATACGGAAAATAATTTTTCGTCAGCTTGGACATAAATTGTTTTTAATTTTTTGATTGTCGACGCTTTTCCATAATAACGGTCCATTAAAAACCTCATAAACGTATAATGTCTCTTTTTCCATTCCATCCATATAGAAAAATATAGAAAACTAAAAATAATCCATAAGTTTAAATGATATGGGGATAGCCAAAGCATACAACTATGAAATATAAGCAAACTGACTAGTGACCATGCTAAAATGGCTTGATACGCTTGCTGGAACGATAAAAATCTTGATAGGCCTAATAACAGTAATTTTCCCCCATCAAGCGGCCAAATCGGAAGTAAGTTAAAAAATAGAACCATATAGTTAAACGTCATCCATTCACTGTACAGGTATGGTGACATCCAACCTAACCGAAACAATATAAAACCAGCAGCAAGCATCCAAACGTGCTGCAGCGGACCAGCAATAATGAGAATGAATTCTTCTAGCTCGCTGCGATTGCTGTGTTCATCTACTTCAGCTACTCCACCAAAAGGTAATAACGAGATTTTTTTTATTCTCCAAGAAAAAAAGAGTGCGGCAAAGGCGTGTCCGAGTTCATGAACAAACACAATGATAAATAAAATGAGCAATGAAATAAAATGTCCAGTAACAATTGCCAAACACATGACAAGCCAAAATAAAGGATGAATCGATAGTTTTTTTCCGATAGAGACCCATTTATTCAAAGGAGATCACCTGTATTGGATCAATGAAATGATTATCTTTTTTAATCGCAAAATAAAATTGTCCGGCCTGCTCGTTCGTCACTTGGGCCGTTCCTATTTTTTCTCCGCTACTAACCGGTTGATAAAGGGTGACATCAATTGTTTGTAAATGTCCATACCACGACTCCGTACGGTCCACATGCTGAATAATCACCGTGTTACCCAATCCTTCTTTTTTCCCAGCAAAAACAACAAGTCCATCGTTAATCGCTTCAATATCCGCCCCAGCCTCTGTTTCGATCATCACGCCTTGTCCGGTTTCATCAAAGCTTTCTTTCACTTTTCCCGAAGCAGGAACCGCATAATCAGGTGTTGCTGTAAAGTTACTTTTATTTCCTGACTTCGTTGGGAACAAGGCTAGCGGTTGATCAAACGTATTTTCGTACCAGTTGGCAATTGACGCAAATTGAAATTCTTGACTCATTGCTTCTTGAATGAGTGCTCTTGTATTTTCTAAGGACGGGGAGGTGTTTTTAAAAATAATGGCTACAGCTAAAGTGAGCAAGGCAGAGCAGAGAATTTTAAACATCAGCACTTCTTTGTTAAACAACGGATGATCATCATCTCCTGACACTTCAAATGATGGATATGAATCCATTCCGAATCGCTCTTCATCCATCGCAGACCAATAGGTTGGAGGTTGACGACTTTTCCTTCTTTTTTCAATTCTTTTTCTGATTTCATCTCGCCGATTCCCCATACGCACATCATGCTCCTTTATCAATTTGTACCAATGTATGTCTTGTCCGAAAAAGATATGACAAGGGAGATGATGAATGTTCATCCGAACTTCATTGGTAACTTTATTACAAATAGTTTAGATTTTTCGTAAACAGCTCCTCAATTTTGCACCGAATGACCAAAAAATCCATTAATAACAAGCATTGAACAAGTATTTATTTGTTTAACAAACAAATATGAAGTAACTTTATCGTGATTTATGAAAAAGGCTGGGTTATATTTCATTGTTGATTTTTAGCAAGTTGTTCACACGGCGGCGACTCCAGCGGGAACAAGAAGCCAGGCAAGACCCTTACTTGAGCGTAGCGAGGGAAGCATCTTGCGGCTTGCCCGCGGAAAGCGTCCGCCACAAGCGAAATGGATAAATATCAATAGTATCATTTAACAAAGCCATAAAAAAAAGAGACTCAAAGTGAAAAACACTTCAAGTCTACAAATCATTTATCTTACGCCAAACAGTTTTTTAATTTTCGAAAACATACCACCTTTTTCATCTTCTAGTGGCTGTAACGGAATCGATTCACCGAGGATACGGCGGGCAATGTTTCGATAGGCAATTGATGCCTTGTTATTTGGATTTAATACGACTGGTTCTCCTTGATTAGAAGATTTAATTACTTCCTCATCATCGACAACAATACCAATTAATTCGATCGACAAATGGGTCGTTATCTCATCAATATCGAGCATATCACCGTTTTTCATCATTTGACTGCGAATTCGGTTAATGATCAATTTTGGTGGTTCAATGTCTTCTTGCTCCAATAAACCGATAATGCGATCTGCATCGCGAACAGCGGAAATTTCAGGCGTTGTTACAACGATAGCTTTATCCGCGCCAGCGACCGCGTTTTTGTAGCCTTGTTCAATTCCGGCCGGACAATCAATAATTACATAATCAAAATCGTGCTTGAGCTGCTCAACTAGTTCTTTCATTTGCTCCGGCTGAATAGCTGATTTGTCACTTGTTTGAGCCGCTGGTAAAAGGTATAATTGGTCATCAAACCGTTTATCTTTCACTAGTGCTTGGTGCATTTTACAACGTCCATTGACGACGTCAACGAGGTCATAAATAATTCGGTTTTCCAGCCCCATAACAACGTCTAAGTTTCTTAGTCCAATATCAGTATCGACTAAACAAACTTTTTTCCCTTGTAGGGCGAGGGCCGTTCCAACATTTGCAGATGTTGTCGTTTTCCCTACGCCACCCTTTCCGGAAGTAATGACGATTGCCTCACCCACGTTCAAAATCCTCCTTTAAGCTTTGTAATATTCGGTCGAAGCTGCTTTAACACTTTTATACGATCAATGACAATTTGATAAGAATCGTCTATATATGCACATTCCATTTCATGTGATTCATTTTCGTCGTATTGGTCTGGTGCTCGGTTTAAGCAATGATTAATGCGGAGCTGGGATGGCTTCATGACAGAAGCTGCAATGACCGCCTCATCGTTACCAGAGCATCCGGCGTGAGCAATGCCTTTTAATGCTCCCAATATATAAATATTTCCACCGGCCACTACCGTACCGCCTGGGTTGACGTCGCCAATTAGCAACAAATCACCTGGGACTTCTAAAACTTGTCCAGAACGAACAATCCCGACTACAGAAGTAATTTCTTGCTCGTCTAGTATTCTCTGAACTTCTTGTTTTGTCATCACATTGGAAACAATATCATCAACCACTAAATTTTTTTTATGTCGAACTAACTGCTTAATTTCTTCTATTTGTTCATCGGTTAAAAACCGATTGCCAACATCAATTCGCACGGTAATTAATGGATAGTCGTCTTGATTGATATATTGGGCTGTTAATTTTTCGTCTAATTCTTTTTTCAATTCTTCATAGGAACACTGATCATTTAAAAATAAAGTTAAACCATCTTTTGTTCCTTTTATAAGTACATTTTGCTTTTTCTTCATGGCGTGTCATTTCACCTCAGTTAAACAATAATTCGACAATGAACCACCATTTTCCTCTTTTTTATCATTTTTTCGTGAGTGAAAATCGTTATTCTTCTGAACGTTCATTTTTCCAGCGAAGCAGCTGTTTCCTTAATGGGAACACGACAAGTAAAAAGAAAACGGTGTTTACGAATAGTGTTGGCCACAATCGAAGTTGGACAAATTGGTCAAAAGAAATGGTTGTCGTCTGGATAAGCAGATGGAATTGGTAGACAATAAATTCCAGGAAAACGTTACCAACTAATATAAGTAACGTTACAACCAACACGTTTGACTGAAGCACAATCATCAACTTCGATGTCCCATAAACTATAAAAGGGAACAAAGCTAAGTAAACACCAATGATTTCCGTGTAATACATATCGTAGAATAAGCCGAATACAAATGATAAAAGAAGCGCACTGCGACGATGATCATATATGACGATAGTCATTAAGATAACTAAGGTGAAATGGGGTATGATGATCCATTCTTTTCCGAATATAGTTGGTGGAAAATGCATCACAAAAATACTTTCAAAAACAAAAGACAAAGCGACGATGAGTGTAAGGATAAAGCGTCTCATTCAGCTTGATCCTCACTTTCATCCTCTAATTGTACTTCGGTTATACTTCGTTTGACGACCATTACATAGACGATATCGTTTAGGTCTGCTGCTGGTTTGACGTACGCCGTTTGGTTTAACCCGTATTGATCTGGTTCAACTTTTGCTACTTCCCCAATTGGAAGCAATCTTGGAAACACGCCACCGAGTCCAGATGTCACTACCTTTTGTCCTTCTTTAATTTCGACATCAAATGGTATTCGTTTCATGAGCAACATCTCTGACTCTTCATCATACCCTTCAATTAATCCGTAAACATTTTCTTTTCCTTGAATAAGAGCAGAAATACGGCTTTTCGAATTGTTCATACTCAATAATTCAATGGTGGAAGTAAACTTGTTGGTGCTTCTTACTTTCCCAATTAATCCTTTCGAAGTGATGACCGCCATATCTTTTTTAACGCCGTCTACTTCTCCTTTATTAATTTTTATATATTTATTCCATTGGTCTGGATTACTGGCAATTACTGTTCCGTGAATCACTTCATAATCTCGAAGGCTTTCCTTCATCCCTATAATTTCCCGTAATTCTTCATTCTCTTTTGTTAATTCACTGACAAGTGTTTCTAATTTCGCCAATTCTTCTAACCGAATTTTTAACTTCTCGTTTTCTTCATATGTATTTTTGATTTCTTCTAAAGTTTCAAAGAAGCCCGCGATATAATGAGCGGGCTTAGCGATTACTACTTGACCTATTCCAATCATGTCGTTGGCGAACTTTTCCGGCCATGTTAGGCTTTCGCGTTCCCTAAGGGAAAACCCAATCAATGCCACAAGCACAATGATACTTACTAACAATACAATCAGACGTTTATTTCGAAAAAATAGTGGCATGATGTACACCCCAGTTTGTTATCTTAACGAGATTCTTTTGCTTTATTTTTAAACATATGAATATTATCTAATGCTTTTCCTGTTCCTATAGCAACACAATCTAGTGGGTCTTCGGCAATTAATACAGGCATTTTCGTTTCTACGCTAATCACTTTGTCTAAGTTTCTTAACAGCGCTCCTCCACCGGTTAAAACAATTCCACGATCCATAATATCAGCTGCGAGCTCTGGAGGAGTTTTTTCAAGCGTACCTTTTACGGCTTCAACAATTGCATAAACGGTATCATGAAGCGCAGCGGCAATCTCTTCAGCGGTTATTTCAATCGTTTTTGGAAGTCCTGTGAGCAGGTCGCGTCCTCGAATTTCCATTGGTCCAATTCCTTCTGGGTTTGCTGCTGAACCAATTTCAACTTTAATTTGCTCGGCTGTTCGATCACCAATCATTAAATTGTATGTCTTGCGAATATATTGAATAATCGCATCGTCCATTTCATCACCAGCTACGCGAATCGATTGGCTCGTCACGATACCACCTAGCGATATAATTGCGACTTCTGTTGTTCCTCCACCAATATCCACAACCATGCTTCCGGTTGGTTCCCAAACAGGAAGATTTGCACCGATCGCTGCTGCAAATGGTTCTTCAATCGTATACGCGTCTCGTGCACCAGCGGAACGAGTAGCATCAATAACAGCTCGTTTTTCGACAGCTGTTATCCCTGATGGAACACACACCATCACATACGGTTTTCGAGAGAATAGTCCTTGATTTTTCATTGCTTGATTAATGAAATACTTCATCATGGTTGCCGTTGTATCATAGTCAGCAATGACCCCATCCTTCATTGGTCGAGTGGCAACGACATTTCCTGGTGTCCGACCAATCATATTTTTTGCGTCATTTCCTACAGCCACAATTTGTTTCGTATCTTTTTGTAGTGCTACAACTGATGGCTCGCGTAATACAATTCCTTTTCCTTTCACGTAAACGAGCGTATTCGCCGTTCCTAAATCTATTCCAAGGTCTTTTGTTCCAAATCCAAACATGCGTGTATCTCCCTTTCTGATACAGAATCCTTAATATAGTCTTTATACCAAACCTACGTTTAAAGTAAGAAAATTAGTAGCAAAATAATTCTTTGACGAAAAAATCATAACCAATATTATAGCCGAACGTCAATGAATTTCATAGAGTGGAAACCGATCTGTTATAAATATCCTTTTTCTTTTAAGCTAACATATTTCTTTTCGCCAATGATTAAGTGATCGAGTACTTCAATTCCTAACATCCGTCCGCATTCCACTAATCGTCTCGTCACTTCAATATCTTCACGACTTGGCGTTGGATCACCCGAAGGATGGTTGTGTACACAAATTAGAGAAGCAGCAGATCGGCGAAGGGCTTCTTTAAAAACTTCGCGGGGATGAACAATCGATGCATTTAAACTCCCGATAAAGACGGTCTGTTTATGCATTACTTGATTTTTCGTATTTAAATATAAACAGACGAAATGTTCTTGGGATAAAAAGCGTAGCTCTTCCATGACATATTTAGCCCCGTCTTCAGGGGACCGAATGACGTACCTGTCTTCAAACGTCAAGTTATGGATGCGCCTGCCTAACTCAACGGAGGCTAACAATTGAACCGCTTTAGCCTTTCCAATTCCTTTGACCGCCATCAACTCTTCTAACGAAGTATCTTTTAACATACGTAAACCTTCAAAATAAACAAGAAGACGATTAGCCAATTGTAAAACAGATTCTTCTTTCGTTCCTGTCCCAAGCAATATCGCTAATAATTCTTGATTGGAAACACTTTGCGGTCCGTTTTGAATAAACCTCTCCCTCGGACGGTCATTTTGTGGCACATCACGTAGCATCATGCTATTAATCAATATTTATCCTCCTTTTTTAGGAGGAACTTTTTAGGAGCTTACGAAAACTCCACTGACAAACGCTTTAACACACGATGTACCTTTGAGATTGGTAAACCGACTACTGAAAAATAATCTCCGTCAATTCGTTTTACAAATGTTGCACCAAGACCTTGAATACCGTACGCTCCCGCTTTATCAAACGGTTCACCACTATTCAAATATTGTTCGATTTCTTCAGCCGACAGCTCCCAAAAAGTTACCTCCGTCTTTTCGACAAAATGATGAACCGTTTCGTTATATACGATAGCTACCCCAGTTAATACTTCATGTGTGTTTCCTGATAACGCTTGCAACATGTTTCGAGCATTTTCACGATCGACAGGTTTCCCTAATATCTTTCCATTTAATACCACAACGGTATCAGCACCTAAGACGACGTCGTGAGGAAATTTATTAGCAACGTCTTTCGCTTTACGTATGGCCAATTCAGCGACTAACTCTTTTGGCGGAAGGTCAGCTTTTACTTCTTCACTAACAGTACTAGGGTGAATGTGAAAAGGTAAGCGAATTTGTTGTAGGAGTTCCTTTCTTCTCGGGGAACTTGAGGCTAAGATGAGGTTTGGCATAAAACCTACACTTCCTTTCTGTTATCGAGGGAGATACAGTATAATCGTACCAAATTCTTTTTTTCCGGACAATAAAAAGCCCGGGATTTGTCGAATTTTGATTTCCCGGAAAATATATATCGATTAATAGATAGAAAACATCGATAAGAGCGTCGCTTGTGTCTTCCACCATTGTATATCATTTTTCCCTTCTCCTAATGAGAGCAATTGTTGAAAGGTTTGATCTATGATTCTAACATACTCCTTTAATTGAGGAGAAAGCTCCTTTTCTTTCAACGATTGAATGTTAATATATGCCTTCTCCAATGCCGTATGATCGAGGGAACTACTTGACACGTATTGATCCATTTGTTGCAAAAGGAGCTGGAACGATTCATTCAACATAAGGAGGGCGTTTTCTTCCGAAGGTGTAAGCTCTATTGTTTTTCCCGTTAACGTCCATTTTTTTGCATAAGCGTCAATCCCTTTTTCTTTTAATGTGGCTGCTAATTGTTTAGCCGTAGTCAACTCCTTCGTCATGCCAGCAAAAATAAAATACTGGTTCCCATCGTGAACAATTTTTGTCGGTAAGCCGTTTTGTTTCAATGATTGTTCGAATTGCAGGGCCGCCTCTTCTTGCTGAAAGGCTCCTAATTGAATAACACTAACGGAAACGGTAGGTAGTTGGTACGTTTGATTTTCTTTATTTACTGTGGGGGTAGTTTTTGTTACCTTTTGAGATACGGGTTCGTCGCTCGAAAAAAAATTTAACATGATGAGCCCAAATATTCCCCCTGTTACTAGGGCTGATACAATGGTTGTCCACCATTTCAAAATATCTCTTCCACGAAATGGTCCAAAACCTTTTTTACGGTTCCATAAGCTTTTATATGATGAACTCACTACTGGCTTTTCTTCATTTTCGTCTACAAGCACAGCTTCGTCCGTGCTAGCTTGCTCTTCCATTCCTTCGTCCCAGCGGTGAACAATGACACCTTCTTGAAAATGGCGTTCTTTCCCGTTTATTTTTACCGTAATTCGATGTTTTTTATCTTCCGGCTTGTCCAAGCGGAGACACCTCCTGCCTTTTTGTTCCATGCTACCATATGGAATAAAAAAAAGAACAAGACTTTTGTCGTCTTGTCTAGAAAGTTATCGTCAATTTTCGCGGATTAATTCGACCGATAAAGCTTTCAATGGAATCGGTTGAACGCTTCCGTCAAAAAAGCATAAATTTTTAGTGTGTCCTTTTAAACAGACACCTTCAACCGTTCCATCTTTGACTGAAACATAGGAATGATTTTCTTGATGGTTAAGTTTTGTAGATGTATATGGATCTATTAATTCTTCCATCCAATCTCTTTCTACTAATAATTGATAAGGTATTCTACCAACGGATTGTCCTTGAATTTGTTGTTCTGTTAGATAAAGGCGAGCAGCTTCTACTAACATATAGGCATTTCCTACAAAGGCTTTGTCACGTTGGTTTTGGATGATGTTCCCAATCGCTATTACGGACACGGTAGCAATAATACTTAAAATAACGATAACAGCCAATAACTCTACTAATGTCACACCACGATTGTCTCGAGATAGTTTAACCATTATGAATCACCGTCCGAAAAGAATGGAAACGGATCTTGTTTGTTAGTTGAAGCAGGGACTTGAAGTTTTGGTACTTCATCGAGTAATTCTGTTAAGGTTGGGTAGTAATACGTTGTCACGACGACTTCAAATATGAAATCTTCCTGTGTTTCCATAATCGATGTCACTTCTTTCGGACCTTCAAATACGAGCTCCTTAATTTCGGTAATGCGTTGTAATTCTTCTATTTTGGATAAAAACGATTCCATTTCAAAATAATCGTCTGCCTTGACGCGAAGTTGATAACTCATTCGTTCGATACCGGTTGGAACGAATCCATTGTCAATCGATTGTTCAGAACTTGTCGCTTCCCCCTGCTTGGTCATGTTAAGCGATGGATCTATTTGTTTTTGTGCTTCCATTTGTGAAATTTGTTCAATTGAAACTCCCGATAGCATTTCGGCCATTTCTATGTCCAGCAACAACTGATCGGTTAATGGCTTTACCGGCAATTGTTGTTGTAATCCAATCGAACTCATTATCGTTTGTTGTTCCATGTTCTCGGTTTTTTTACTAATCACAGCTAACAGTTGTTGTTCCGTTTGTAATTCGTTTTCGATTTTTTTAAGCGTATGAACGTTTGGTTGATAAATCAACAGATGAATTGCGATAAGTGCCAAAAAACAGCATAAAGTCACCAGAAGGAGAATGGTCCATTCTTTACGAGTAAATGACTTCATCTATGACGATCCTCCTTCCTGCTCAAAGTGCTCTTTAACCAGTTGTTTATTTAATTTGATTTCATATAGGGCGATATAGCGTGGTAATACGTCTTCATTCTCGTTATTTTCAGCATCATCCGCTACGACTGGTTCTGTTTTGATGGATCGAAGCTGGACGTCACTAATCCATTCTATTTTTGTTAATGAAGTAAAGTAATAGGCTGCATCCCGCTGGGAATCGAACTGAATGGACAATTCAATCGTTTGCTGTTCCATCCATTTAAAATGACGGAAAAAACCGCGCTCAGGCAAAATAGAAATAAGTTCTTTCATGATTGGGACCGCTTGGATAGGATATTGAGAGGCCCAAGTAACCGCCTGTTCTAATTGTTGATACGCTTTATTGGAGGTATATGATAATGATTTTTGTTCCTCTGTTTCACGAATTTGTCTCGTTTGATTAACCATTTGCTCCAACGTCTCTATTTTTTGAAAAACAATATGAAGTTGAAACCAATATATTCCTCCTGTAATAAGCGTAAGGGCGATGATAAAAATTAATATATATTTAGGTGCACGATGCCTATCTTCTTTTCTCGGTAGTAGATTAATATCAATAATCATTTTAGCACCTCTTTTAATGCTAACCCAATCGCAAGTTCCATAGATGAAGGTATCGGCTCGTTGTCGCGGTCCATGAAATGTTGTTCAGGAACTTTAAACACTTCTTTTCCCCAGCGTTCTTTTAAGGCTTCTCCAAATACATCTAATACAGGGTAGTCGCCGCTTAGTAAAAAGCACGTAATATCCACATCCCCATGAAAGAGGGAATAACGGTAAAAGTTGATGACCCGCTCAATTTCTTTATATAAATCTTCCAGAGGCAAACTCCAATGATTAACCTCTTTTTCTTCCACCTGATTCCATTCAACCGGAATGGGTCGCATAAACACCGGTTGATAACCGTGAAAAATGGAAACAGTTAACAAATGACGATCAAGCTGTAACATCATATAATGTCCGTTTCCATCGATTACCTTTGAATATAAAAACAAGCGGTAAAGGGCTAATATAGACATATCAGCGGTAAGTGGCTTTAATTTGGCTTCCTCCAAGAGATTGGCATAAGAAGCCACAATATCTTCACGAGAAGCAAAAAGCAATACTTCTTGTTTTTTCTCTTTTTCCCCTAATGTAATAACATCGAAAACTGGATTTTCAAATGGCAAATGAATACTGGTGCCGATCTCTAAAAAAATATAGCTATGTAATTCATCTTCTTTTACATCTTTCGGAATCGAAAGTCGACGGACGATGGCGTATTGATCGGGAACTAAAAATTGGACAGGACGATGTTTAAGACCCCAATCGGCCACTATTTCTTCTAATATAAATAATAGTGTTTGCGAATCATAAATGACGCCCCCTTTAATCGTTTCTGGCGGAAGCTCTCGTTCCGTCCACCGAGTAACCGCAAATGGGGGAGTCGTTTTTGCTTCGACCACCCTAAGTGCATAATCAGTAAACACGATATTGATCACTTTCCTACCTTGAGAAAACCACGGTAGCTTCATACTTCTTTGCCCCTTCTAACAAAAAATTAATAGAATGAAAAATACCATTGTAAAATGTCCTGTCCATAAAAATAGCTAATAAGGGCACCTATCCCGATAAATGGACCAAACGGCATCGGTTGTTTCTTCTTCACTTTTCCGACGGCCAGTCCTATCACTCCACCAACTGTTCCGACGAGGGTGGCTAAAAAGAAGGTTAGCAAAATGAGTTTTGTTCCTAAAAGAAGGCCTAACACCCCAAATAGCTTAATATCACCGCCACCCATTCCACCTTTGCTCACGATGCTGATGAATAAAAGTAAGCCGAAGCCAACGACTGCACCAAAAAGACTATCCCACCAAGGATGTAACGGGATTAAAATTCTCTCAAGAAGAAACAATCCCAAAAAAAAGAGGAGTATTCGGTCAGGAATCATCATATAACGAATATCAGACACCGTAATAATAATCAGTAGCGAGATTATTGATAAACTAATCAACAACTGAAACGAAATTCCATGATAGAGATACGCAAAAACGAACAAACAACCTGTTAGCATTTCAATGAATGGATAAAGGGGGGAAATCCGTTCGCGACAAAAACGACATTTTCCCCCTTGAATGACATATGACAAAACAGGTATCAGCTCCATCGGCGTCAACACGTGCTGACAATGCGGGCACGCCGACCTAGGTCGAACGATCGACTGCTTCATCGGTACCCGTAACCCAACGACGTTAAAAAACGAACCAAATATGAGGCCGTAAAGAAATAATATGATTTTCATTGCTTTTCTAACGATTAATAATTGTGAAGATCCTCTTCAGTTGCTTCCGTAGCACTACTGCCATTAACTATAGTTACAGCATTATGATTCTTTATTGTGTAGCTATATTTCCCAGTGGTTTCGTCTTGATCTACTACCACTTCAAAACCATTATCATGTACATTTTCTAAGTAATTTTGTAAATCAGAGTATTTTAATGTTTTATCCCCAGGATCTTCGGAAGCAACATACAACTTTGCCGCATTAATAATTTGAATCGCTTCGGCAACTTTCGCATCATCTTTCGTCTTGTTAATAAGCCCACCAATACTCGGCACGGCAATCGCGGAAATAATCCCTAAAATAACGATAACAGCTAAAAGTTCTACTAAGGTCAATCCTCGCTGCTCTTTTAAACGTTTTTTCAATTGACTCATCATCGTTCATTCCTCCTATTCGACTATATATTTATGAGTCTAAAGTCATTATACCGTACAATCTATTTTCAGCGGGGTAATTTTTGTCAAATTTTCAATAATATTGTATTTGATTAAACATTTCAAACATTGGGACCATGATAGCAGTCACGATTATCCCGACAAGTCCAGCTAACAGCACAATCATCAATGGCTCAATCAACGACTTTAACCGTTCGGCCGTATTTTCTACTTCTTTTTCATAAAAGTCGGCCACTTTATCGAGCATTAAATCGAGCGATCCCGTTTCTTCACCAATCGCAATCATATGTGTGACGAGTGGCGGGAACACCCAGTGGCGTTTCAACGGAACGGTTAATGAACTTCCTTGTTCTAACGATTTTCGTGCATCACGAATGACTTTGGCGATGACTTCGTTTCCGACCACTTTTTCAACCATCGTTAACGCTTGTAAAATGGGAACCGAACTTGTGACAAGCGAGCTTAACGTTCGAGTCATTCGGGCAATCGCTGCTTTTTGTAACATCCCACCAAACACAGGAATGCGCAGCAAGACATAATCTAGATACCTTCTCGTTCGATCAAACTTTTTTAAAACAGCAAAAACAATGGTAATAACTCCAACCGTAAGTAGTACCAAGTACCAATATGTTTGCATTATTTCACTGGACTTTAGAACAAATTTCGTAATGGCCGGTAATTCCCCGCCAAAATCTTCAAACATGGAGACAAACGTGGGAACAACCGAAACGAGAAGAAAGAGGACGACACCGATCGCTAGCGTTCCGACGATAATGGGATAAGCGAGTGCTGATTGCACTTTCTGTCGCATCTGATATTGCTTTTCGTAATGGTTCCCGAGTCGCTCCAGCGTATCATCAAGGTTACCAGACATTTCTCCAGCCTTAACCATGTTAATAAATAACGGTTCAAAAATCCGTTTTTGCTTCGCACACGCTTCGGACAATGGATGTCCTTGTCGAACGTCTTGCTCCATTTCAAGCAAAGCTTTTTTTAGCGCTTTACTTTCTGTTTGAGCGGCTAAAATGTTTGTCGCCTCAACGACGGTTACCCCTGCGCGCAGCAAAGTAGAAAATTGTCGCAAAAAGATGACGAAATGTTGGAGTTTTACCGGACTCCCAATCACAATTTCCTTCGTCCAAATATTTTCTGGAACTTCCGCTATTTCGGTAACGCGAATTTGTTGCTCTCTTAACTTTAATAACGCATCCCGTTTCGACGAGGCGACGATGACGCCTTTTTTCTTCCCACGTGGATCTCTTCCTTCATATTGATACCTTGGCATTACGACCCGTTAGCCTCCTGTAAATATGGTAAAGCGTCTTCTTTTGAAATGACTCCGGACTGATATAGCTCCCGAATATGCCCTTCCATCAATTGCATTCCTTGCGCTTTGGACGACTGCATAATGTTTTTAATTTGATGAATTTTTTCCGAGCGAATTAAGTTGGCAATGGCCGATGAATTAATTAAAACTTCGACCGCTGCTCGTCTTCCCTTTTTATCTGTCGTTGGAAATAATCGTTGTGAAATAATGGCTTTTAAAACAGAAGCCAGTTGGATTCGAATTTGCGACTGTTGCTGTGGTGGGAACACGTCAATAATACGGTCAATCGTCGACGGTGCGCTTGACGTATGGAGCGTACCTAAAACTAAATGCCCCGTTTCCGCTGCAGTAATAGCTGTTTGAATCGTCTCTAAATCGCGCATTTCGCCAACGAGAATCACATCTGGGTCTTGACGCAGGGCACTTCTTAAACCGTTGGCAAAATTTTTCGTATCAAAGCCGACTTCTCGTTGATCAATAATACAATTCCCATGTTTGTGTAAATATTCGATCGGGTCTTCTAATGTGATAATATGCTTTTTCATCGTTTGATTCATATAATCAATCATCGCTGCTAAGGTTGTTGATTTTCCGCTTCCGGTCGGTCCAGTCACGAGAACAAGCCCTTGGGGATATTCGGCGATTCGTTTAATTACATGTGGTAATTTTAACTCGTCAATGGAAGGAATCGTCGTTGGCACGACTCGAATGGCCATGGAAACACAGGAGCGCTGGTGAAACACATTCACACGAAAGCGTGATACTCCAGGAATACCGTACGAAAAGTCTAATTCTCCTTCCTCTTTAAACGTCTCCCACAAATGCTCAGGAATGATCGCTTTAGCCATTCCTTCTGTATCAGCCGGCGTCAACACTGTTCGTCCGTACCTTTTTAACTCCCCGTGAATTCGTAATACAGGAGCAGAACCGACTGTTAAATGGATGTCGGATGCTTGTAATTCAAACGCTGAACGAAGTAAATAATCAATTTTATCTTTCATACGCTCACCTACTCTATAACAGCTACACGCAATACTTCTTCTGTCGTGGTCAAACCTTGCTTCACTTTTAATAACCCATCATCTATTAAGAAAATCGTTTTGTTTTTAATGGCAATTTCGCGAAGTTTAGATAATGGTTCACCGTTCATAATGAGTTTTTTCATTTCTTCATTGACCATTAGTACTTCATGGATGGCAATTCGTCCCTTATACCCAGTCATATTACACGAAGCACAGCCTTTTCCACGGACGATCTTCGAAATGGAAATTCCTCGCCGTGCAAACATTTCTTTTTCCCGTTTGGAAGGAGGATGGACTTCGGCACAGTCACGACAAACTTTTCTAACTAAACGTTGGGCGATGATTCCACTAATGGACGTTGCGACGAGAAACGGCTCAACACCCATATCGATTAATCGGGTAATGGTGCTAATGGTGTCATTCGTATGGATCGTACTTAACACTAAATGACCTGTCAGCGACGCACGAATCGCGACTTCAACGGTTTCTTTATCCCGAATTTCTCCGACCATGATAATATTTGGGTCTTGACGTAAAATGGCACGTAATCCTTTCGCAAACGTTAACCCAACGTTCGGATTGACTTGTATTTGGTTGACCCCTTCTAATTGGTATTCGACAGGATCTTCAATAGTAATGATGTTTACCTCTTCATCGTTTAAATAATTTAACGCTGCATATAACGTCGATGATTTACCAGAACCTGTTGGTCCAGTAATTAAAATAATTCCGGTTGGTTTTTCGATTAACGTTTTAAATCGTTTTAAATTGAGTGAATTGAAACCAAGTTGTTCAATATCGTTTAAGGCACTGCTTAAATCAAGAATCCGCATCACCACTTTTTCGCCGAATACCGTTGGCAAAGTGGAAACACGTAAGTCCACCGGGCGAAATTCAATGTTTGTTTTAATGCGCCCATCTTGAGGAATCCGAAATTCCGTAATATCCATATTGGCCATAATTTTTATGCGGGCAACTAACATGCTTTGCATATGTTTCGGCAGAGTACGCTCTGTTCGTAAAATGCCATCGATTCGATAGCGAATGACCACTTTCGATTCTTGGGGATCGATATGAATGTCACTGGCTTTTTGAGCAATCGCATTCGACAATAATTGGTTCACGAGGCGAACGACCGGAGAATCTTGGTCTACGATCGCTTCTTCTTCAATTCCTTCTCCTTCCTTCGACGCATCAGGAATGTCGTCAAACACATCATCTACATCGTAATATTTATTAATGGTACGGAGGATATCGTCTTTTGTAGCAATCGCTGGTTGAATTTGAAAACCTGTTGATAAACGCAAATCTTCGATGGCATAAAAGTCCATCGGATCGGCCATGGCGACAAATAATTTGTCTTCTTCCTTTTTTAAAGGAATCATTAAATGGCGTTTCGCTGTTTCTTTGGGAATGAGGTTAAATAGCTTCGTATCAAACGGATATCGGTATAAACTCACATGGGGAATGCCTAATTGAAACTCCAACACTTCAATTAATTGTTGTTCTGTAATGTGCCC
This sequence comes from Aeribacillus pallidus, assembly GCF_050478865.1. Taxonomy (NCBI): domain Bacteria; kingdom Bacillati; phylum Bacillota; class Bacilli; order Caryophanales; family Bacillaceae; genus Aeribacillus; species Aeribacillus pallidus. The sequence goes on from NZ_JBCNBW010000046.1 coordinate 28,711, forward strand.
GCGCTGTAATAAAGCATCCCCTAATTTTTGATTAGGGCTTTTTTCTTTTAATGTTGCTTCAAGCTGTTCCTTTGTAATTAAACCGGATTCAACGAGTAAATCCCCTAAACGTTTCCGTGTTGTAACCATATGAATCCCCCGTTTATGGTTATTTAATAATGGTTTCCCCATTATCGTAGACCGATTCTAGCTCGTTTTTGTCGTTTTGTTCGCTCTCACTCGTCATAGAAGTGGTTTCACCGTCAATCGGATGAAGCTCGACCCGATGAATCGGTGGATAATAATCTTCCGATATCGTTTCTTCGGTAAGTAATTCCCCTTTTGAAGTATACGTTTGTCTTACGACTTTCGCGTATTCACCGTTTTTTCCTTTTTCAATTACTTTCACTTTGTTGTCTTCAACAAAAGGATGATAACGAACAATCGTCTTTGGGGTAAACGTCTGATAATCTTTTACTTTGATCTCATATTTATGAGAAAAAGGATATCCAGTTAGCACTAAATATAGGTTCCCTTGAACCATCGACCATTCAATAGAATAAGCCACATTATTTCCATTTAAAAAGGAAAAATCATACTGATCTTTTCCTTTTACGTATACGTCATAACCAATTTTGGCATATTCAGGTAACTGTTGGTGACGATTCCGTTCAATGATTTGAAAATTGGTCGGGAGAATTAATTCATACAAATACGTTCCTAGTACACATAAATCATTGTCAGAAAGATAGGAAATTCGTTCTTTTTCCATCCAATTTAATAGGGAAAAAATTTGATGTTCTTTTATTTCTATGGTCGGATGTTCTTCAACTAGTTGTTGCAAACCTTTCGTAATGAAAGAGGATGGAGCTAACACTTCGTTAAGCACCGTGATGTTTTGATCTTCCAATTGAAAATTAGTAAGATCAACATTTACGGTATGGTTTTTCCAATTAGCAGCCCACCCTTTAAGAAAAGACGTTAGTTTGGCTAAATCAATGTTTTCTTTCTTAATTGATAAGAAATTTTCAACTATCTTGTCTGCTAACTCTTTACTGTTTACGTTTATAATAGGGGAATTAAGTTCACCACTTTGTGAACGATTAACCGATTCTTCAACGTTGAGGTCAAAAAAAAGTTTTCCATCAATTTCTACTTGTTCATCCGACCAAGATAATTCAATATGAATCTCTCTTTCCTCCCACGATCGCCGTAATAGAAGGATGGCTTCGTTTTTCGTTTTCCCCGACACATCCACTGTAGCGATGTATGTGTTTTCAGCAAACACTTCACCATCTTCTGAGAAAAAAAAGGCGCTAATCCGGGAAGCAGCGTAAAAATAGAAGGTACAGATCACGATAGAAAGTAAAGTGATTAAAAAGGGTCTTGCATGCACCCTAACAGCGCCTCCTTAATGTTATTCTTTAATATTCATTGTGAGCTCGACCATCACTACTGGCCCAGCTGCTTGTGCCTGCTCTATTTGTTCTTTCGTTAGAACGGACCCTTTGGAAATTAACAGTTGGCCATTGGCATCATAAAGGTCTTTCGCTACCTCTTTTCCTATTAATAACTCAACTTGTTTTTTACGAATGTCTTCTAATGGATTTAGGTCTTGTGACTTACCAATGGATTCTTCGTGCACTTGAACTAACTGGTCAGCTGAATCAACAGCATGTTGGGAGGCTTCTTCAGAAACGATGATGATATCTTTTCCATATGTAGAAACGAAGGAAGCAGGTAAAATAGCCTCTCGTTCTCCCCATTTCATATCTAATCCAATAATTTCACCTGTTTCGTCATTGACAAAAAACTCAGTTACTTGTCCGAGAAGTTGTCCTTTTCGGGTCATCACTTTCGTATCAATGACGCGAATATTTTTATTCACTAGGTTGTTCGCAATCGGAATTTCATTCAAATCTATAATGGCACTTTCATTTTCCACCGTTACGGCATATTCTCCAATTCCAATCACTTTTTTAAAAGGAATCGCTTTGACACTGACTTGCCAATCTTGGTGTTCAACTGTTAAAAAATCAACCGATCCTTTTTCTGGATTCACAATAAGTGACTTCACCTTTCCTAATTCAGTTCCATCAGAAAGACAAATAATCGGTAATCCTTTGATTTCCACACTTTTCTTCATCCTACTTCACCACACCTATCTTATTGTCATTCAGTTAGTTGTTTTATCATTTGCAATTGTTTCATCAGTAACGGATATCCTTCATATCGGTTTTCAATCGATTGAATAAATGATTTTAATGCTTGTTTATTATCTGTTTCTACATAATGCTCCATTAATAGTTGAGCAAAAAGAAAATATTCATGGTCGTGTAACGAAGGATGTAAATGATGGCGAATCAATTGTTCGTATTCGATTGGAGATACAAAGTTTTTGGATAAAATTAATTGTTCGACCATTGTATGTAACAACTCTTTTTGAAGAGCGGTGCTACTGTTTTGTTCGTCCTCCAAACGTACCTCTTCTACGTTTTTATTTTTAATAGTTTCGTAGTTTTGGTTGATTTCATCTTTCGGTGTTTCTTGTAAACTAAGCTCTTCTTCTCCATCGTTTTCACTCGATATTGATTCATCAGACAACCACTCTGACATTTCGTGATTACGTTCGATAGAATCTTCTATCAGCTCAACATCTTGCTGTTCTGAGGATTCATCTAATTCTTGCTTTTGTATATCCTCTTCAAGTTCGTTATTTGGCATTCCGAATGAATCCGCCAATTCTTCAATATCCTCAGTTCTTTCTAGTTCGAGCACGTCAAATTGATTTTCATCAAGCTGTTCATTTTCATCAATCCTATCAATGATTGATTCATATTCTTCAGCAATCCATTTTTCGACATCGCTAAAATCATTGTCTTGTTCGCTGAAAAGTTCATCTTCACCTAATGGTTCAATGACATCGTCATTCTCCTCAGCAATCCATTGTTCCACACGGCTTACAACATCATCAACTTGTTCTTCAACTTCCTTTTTTTCAATCGGCTCAATCACATTGTTTTCTTCACGGACCAACCATTCTTCCATATTTGTTGATGTTTGAGTATCACTTTCGTCCTCTAATTGCACTTTTAAAACGTCCATGACATCCTCTTTTTTAATCAACTCATTCGATTCGTGGTCAAATGTCTCGTTTAAATCCGTACTGGATGACCCCGCTTTTTCTTCAACATGATTCGTTTCAAATTCAGATGTAGATGTCATTCCGTCTATTTCATTTTGGTCCTTACGTTCATTTTTTTCGACGTCCAAAACTTCTTCACCGGTCTCCCATATGTCTTCTTCTGTACTACTTGAAACGTGAGCAAATAAAAGAGGGGAGTACCTTTTCACTAAAAAATACGACGATAATAAAGCCAACATTGAAAGGAAGAGGAGTATTTGCCATGGCCCATAAACGGATTGGGCAAATATACCTAGAAGAGCGATCATACAAGAAACGCTAGCAATAATTGATTTTCCTTTATTAGAAAACGGTAAAGGTAATACAAATAAAATAATGACTAAAACGATCAGCGAAATGCCTATCCCAATAAATTGACCCATTTACTCACTCCCATCCGTTCAAACAAAAGTCCTAAAAATAGACAAAAGGTGCCATATTTTGACTACTAAATATTGTATAATAAAGTTACATATTTTGAAAGAAGGGATGAAATGAAAAAATCTATCATCAATCAAGATGGAATGACGTTATTAGAGCTTTTAGCCTCGGTAACGATTTTATCTATCATTCTTTTGTCCTTCTTAAAATTTTTTATCCAAGGCTACCATTTTACGAATCTTAATCAGAAAAAAACGGTCGGAGTGAATGTGGCTCGTAACGTTTTAATGTATATGGAAAAGGAAAGCTTTATTGCGATGCGGAACGAATTCGAAGGAGTAAATACGGGAGAGGTCAAACCTGAAAACCAATACTTACGAGTCGTCGTTTGCAATGATTCGTACAATTATTTTCGCCCAAATGAAACGATTCCAGCTTTTTGTCAACCGATCACGATTAATAATTTACCTTATGAAGTTTTCGTCTATTCAGAAAAAGCAGATCCGGAAGAAAATGTCAATTATTTTATCCCGATTACAGTGGAAGTGCGGTGGGAAATTAATGGAAATGAATTTCATACAGATGTGGACGGAACGATTCAAAGCGAAGATATCCGATAATCATGGAATGACCCTTCTGGAGTTGTTATTGACGATCACGATTATGATGATTTTACTCCCCGCCACTTACGGGATATTTGTGATGGGGTATAAAGTGTACGAAAAAATAAACTATGATTCTCAAATGCGCGAAGACGCTGACTACGTATCCACTATGATTATGAATACGCTCTACTCCGTTCCCTTTGATCGTGTCCAATTATGTAACGAGGGAGATACTTGTTTAGAAATTATTAATGACCAAGAAACGAGTGTCCAAAAGTACGAAAAAGAAAATAGTAAGTTTTATGATATAACAACTTCTGAAAAGGGAACTCCTGAAAGTGAAAAGATCGTGTTAACGACTTCCTCTGATGGCAATAAAAAAGTGTTTCATATCAATCATCATGAGTTAACGACTGTCTCTGATTTTACGAATTCATCGATTGGGTTAATCTGCTCCGAACAAGAACAAAACGGGTGCACAAGCGGCATTATTAAACTTCATTTTGAAGTAAGACACCCAAAAATGGAAGATGTTTTAATACTTGAAAGTCAGTTCGGCTTTTAGAAAGGAGGATAGAATCCCTTGAATGAACGTGGAAATACGCTCATTAATGTATTAGTGACGACCCTTGTTTTTACAGTGATCGGAATGTCGATCATCGCCTCTACCATTGGTGGAGCGAAACGAACCGAACTTCGGGAAAGTGAAATATCGGTAACTTTTGAAGCGATGAAAGCGGTGGATGAATTTGTTACGAACTTATCTATTCAATTAGATCAAATCGATATTTCCTTGATCCAAGCAAATGCCTTTTCGACTCAGATAAGCGAATGGATAAAGAATTTTATCGAGACGGCTAGCCAAGAGAAATCATTTATGGAGTGTATGTATGTAATCGATTTAAGCGGAGAAACTGCTACGTACGTCGGAGAAGAACCACCATCAGCATGTGGGGAAGAAAATTTAAACGCTCGTTCCACATTTCATATTGATTCAGATTTTACTAAAGTGTACGAGCTCGTCCTAGTCACTAAAAATCCGAATAACCATGAAGGAAATGTAAAAAAAACGATTCGAAAACGACTTTTTTTATCTCCTATTCCTAGCTTTTTAAAATATGCGGTAGGGACGAACAATGAGCTTTATTTAAATGGCTCCCCTCATATTGTCGGAAACATTTACTCTCCTAAACTAACGATTCAAGAGGATGCGAACTACTATTTGACCAATGGAATGAAAAAAGAAGTAAGCACCCCTTTCCCATCGGTGTATGGTGATATTTATACGAATTCGATTGATGTAGTCCAATCGTTAACGAAAGACCAATTTTATCAACAACAAATGCCTAAGATCAAACACGAAAGCCGTTTTGTTCCTATACAGTTTGATGAAACGATTAAACAACAAGGTGAAAAAATGTTGGAAGATGTCGGTATTACCTTTTCTATTACCGATGAAATAACATCTTCGTTACAAACAGCAATTGAACAACAGTTTGGACTGGAAGGTCTTTCGTGGAGTTCTGTCGCCGATATTTTTGGACTAGAAGAACCGACCGATCAATTTTTTCTTATCAATAGAGATGTCGCAGGTCCATTGAAAATCCCTGGTGATTTATACATTTCCTCAACTATAGAAAGCGTTTTGACATTTGATGATTTAATAGTAGATGGAGATGTATGGGTGATCGGTAATGGACCAATTAACTTTTCTAATATTATCTCTACAGGTAATGTTCATTTCATTAACGAAGGTGGTAAACTCAATATATTCGGAAACATCGTTTCTTCTGGCCAAATTCATATCGAAAGTAGAAACAATTTAACGATTGAAGGAAACCTTTTTGCAAGCGATGAAATTGCCTTCCGTCCATTAAATGGAGATATTCGTGTCAATGGAACGTTAGTCACTTTTGGAAATTTAGAAATCAAAGGAGACGCAAACGATCCATCCCAAGAAAATGACCAAATGATCGTCGATTCAGTTATGTACGTGAATGGTGAGACACAAATTTCAAATGTCAATATTTTAGGCTCTAACAACCAAGAAAAACAATTAATCTTACTTTCAAAAGATAAACTTACAATTACCCGTATTAATGAATTTACTAACTTTCAAAATAGCCAGGAACCAGAGTTGTATGATGGTATACCGTTAGATGACCAGATTAAACCGCTTAAAGCGTTCTTTTATACAGAGAATAAAGCCGAATTATATGGGGTTGGTTCATTATTTTACATTCACGGTGGCTTGTTTGCGAAAAATGTTTTAGAAATTAATGCAGTTAGAGGAGAAGTGGACGATATCACTAATGTTCAAACGATGACCATTAGTCAGCAAAACAACCGCTTATCTCGGTTTAATGTGATTTATAACAAAGATGTGTTGTTACAACGAATTGATGCCTTACCACAAGTGAAGCATGTAAGTTTATTCGCAGATGAAGTTTTTATCGAATAATAAAAGGCTAATGCCTGCATCTCGGCATTAGCCTTTTTCCTTACCATTTTCCTTCGGTAGATGAATCGTTACCCCCACTTGAATCGTGTGGAATCACTTCAAATAGGGCCGACGCTTGTAGACCTTCTTTTGTTTCGACTGTTACGGTCGCGTACCCTATATCTACTCCTTCGACAAACCATTGCTCTCCATCTTGGTATACGTTTATTATTGCCGGTGAAGTAATGACGTTTGTAATCTGTTTATTTGTTGAATTTGATGGTGACCATTTTAGTTCTCCTGTCAAGTTCATTTTGTTACCTTTTTTCAACGTATACTTGCCTTTTTTAAATTGAACTGACTCTAAAGGGATTATAGGGTCCTTTACATAAATGGGAACCATTATTTGAATGTCTTCTCTTTCTTTTGAAGAAACAATCAATGTGGTTTCTCCTTCTGATAAGCCAACAATACGACCATTTTCATTTTGATAAATTGCAATATCTGAGTTAACTACATGAATATTTAAATCGTTCCATTTAGCTTCGTATGGAGAAGTTTGAATATGAAGCTCCACCGATGTCCCCACATCCAGTTCAATCGGGTTCGGTTGCACTTCTATTGATTGAATTTTCGACTTACGAATCGTTTTCGTGACTGTTTTCTCTCCACCTAATACAAATCCACTTGACGCTTTTACAGACACTTGAATCGTTCCATAGAATGATTTAGGTATAGAGATAATATCCTCTGGTTGCAATTCTGTCCAATCAATCAAACCGTTATCAGCAATGATTCGGAACATATAGGAAGTATCGTCACCAGCCACTTCTTCGGTTAATTTAAAGTATGCTTCGCCATCTACCCATCCGTTTTCATTAATCGGTTCGCTCGTCGATGAATCAAAAATATCAAAATCATGTACAAATCGCCATTGGTCAACCGAATCATCGAAGTAAATGACTTCTAAACCGACTCCCCCTTGTGAAAATTTTAACCCTTTCACCGGCTTAGTCACCCGTTTACCTTCAGCTAAAATCAATCCTTCAAGTCCGTCTACTTTGCGAACATTTCCTAAATGATCTCCTACGTAAAATACAGAGCTGGCAAACTCATCTAATCGAATTTTCATACTAATTTGTTGATTCGTCGTGTTTAAATGTAATGAAGAATAACCGAAGCGACTGTCATGATAGGTTAATGTTGCTCGTGGTAACGTCACATAACTCATCGCATAATCGACATGCAATACAACCTCAAATACAAGTTCATCGACGGAAAATGCGCCGTTTTCATATGTAATTGGGTGTGGAATGGTGATGACTAGTTGCTTCTCTCCATTAATCTCTGATAAGACTACTTCAGCTTGATGTAATATTTCGTTTCCTTTTAAAATTATTAGCTTATCCTCTTTTAAAACCATTCCCTGTGGAAGCGGCTGAACGATTTGGATGTTCGTAAGCTCACCCGTCATTTTCTTACTAATTACTCCTTCCGGTTCCAATGTATACCGAATTTTGAACGAGTTCGTATCAGAATGACTTGTTCCAAACTTTATTAATTGGTCAGGAGCATAGCTCGAGTTTTTTCGTACTTCTACAAAACTATGAAACGTTGGTGCCACCTCTTTTTTTACTGAAATCGTTACTGGTGGATGATCAACGACCACTCGTTTTCCTTCCAAGTCTGTGTAAACTAAATGTATACCTTCAAACGTAAAGTCTCCGATTTGTGTAAACTGAAGCGGTAAAGAAATTTGTTTCAACGATGGGAGGGGTGAACCGTTCACAGGAAAGTTAAATGTAAACGGAACATGAACAACGCCTCTTTCATCGATATATGCCCCATTTACTTCTTTCAATGAAGCGCCTTGATGTTGTAACTCAGCAAGTGGAATCGTTACCTCCCCGCTAATAGATGGAGAGTCAAATTGATTGGAAATTTCCTTAAACAAGGAAGACAAACTTTCTGGATTCGCTGAAATCGCATAGCCACCCGTTTCATTTGACATCTCTTCTAGTAATTGATAGTTTACATCCCCTTCTTCAGCAAAGGCAATACTATACATGGTAACATTATGTTGGGCTAGTTTTTTAGCGGTGTTTTTCGCTTCTTGTTCAATGATTTGTTTTGTCTCATTGAAATCCAGCCATTTCCATCCACGTATTGGATCCCACCGAGAAGCCGTGTTATCTGCATAAAGGTAATACTCTACTATTGTGGTTTCAGTAACCCACTCATATCTCTTATTGTTTCCATATCCAATCCGTTTTTCATAACTCACTTCTTCTTCACGATATAGCGTTGTCGGCTCTCCATCAGTTAGAAAAATAATGTATTTGCTTTTTTCAGAGTAAGGTTCAAACAAATTTAAGGCAGTGTGTAATGCTAGCGAATAGTTTGTTCCTCCGTAACTAACATCATCCAAATGCTTTAGCACAAGACTAATTAAATGCAAATCATTTGGATGATCTTTCGTGTTCGGATTCGGACGTATCTTTACACTTTTATTGTTTGTAATCTCACTGTTAAAAGGAACAAACCAAAACTGATCGTCTTCGATTCTATTTTTCTCAAAATATTCAAGTGCTTCCGCTAAGGCATATTTCGCGCTTTTATCTTTTCTCACCCCATGAAACTTGTATGCCATCGAACCTGACGTATCATGAACAAAAATCAGTTCAATAGGCTTTCGTTGTTCATTCGTTGCCATACCGACCGGTTGAATTTGGATATCAAGCCTTCCTTCAGCCACTCCATCTTCAGGAAGAACGATTTCATTAGAGGAAGGTTGAATCGTAAAGTGAACTCCAGGTGGTTGTGTAGTCGAGTGAACCTTACTTGTGGAATAACAACCGATGAACAATACACAAATGATGAACGATATGAGCCTGATCCTTTTCTTTTTCATTCTTCCCCCCACCTTATACGATAACAATCGTGGCGAAAAACCCACATAAGTAGTTATTTTGTCCCATTTATTCTAATCTTATTTTCTCATAAACTATTCCAATTTTCACTTAAAATTGTATTGTTAACATTAAATTGAAATAAAATTCTCTGAAAACGATAAAATAATTTTTCTTCTTTAACTACCAGAGTACTTTAGTGGAATTATATTAGGGATGGACCGATATAATCGAGTCTGTAATATAATGGTAATGGGGGGGTGATTGATAATGAAAAAGTATGTTACATGCATAAAAGATAATTCAATCTGGATTTATGTTGGTTTAGCTACTTCAACATTTATCCTGTTCCTAAAGTAAGTAATAGAAATATTCTTTCTTGATCTTTAAACAACTTTGGAGAGCGTTAGTTTAACAAGACATTCAAAAGGACTAAGAAAAATTGGTCCTTTTCTTTTGGTCAAATTTCCACACTAATGTTTAACAAAACCTAATTAAAAAACACAATTCACACGAAGGTGAATTGTGTCCTACCATTGTTATTTCACATAAGTAGCGACTTTGTTTCGACCGGCTTTTTTAGCTCCAATGTACATTGCACGGTCGGCGTGACGAATTAATGTTAAATAATCGCTTGCATCATCCGGTGCAGTGGCCAAACCAATGCTTGCAGTTATTCGTATAATGACTCGATTTCGTTCTTTCGATAAATTGTTATAGATGACAAATGGGGAATTCGCGATATGTTCCCGAACCTTTTCAGCCAAAGAGAGCGCTTCTTCTTTTTCTTTTTCCGGTAAATAGATGATAAATTCTTCACCACCATACCGAACGACTACTCCTTCATTACCGATGAGGTTGGTGAGTCGTTCAGCTAAAGTACATAATATTTCATTTCCAGCTTCATGACCATATGTATCATTGACAGCTTTAAAATGATCGATATCCAAAATGATTAACGACAACGAAGAACGTTTCCGATATTTCAGTTTCGTAAACTCATCATTTAGTAGACGTTCAAGATAACGATAGTTATATGCTTTCGTTAATGGACAAATTTCACTATCGCGCTTTGTATGTTCATAATGTCGAGCATTTTCAATGGCAACCGCCAAATAAGAACACAAGATGTCAGCAATCATAAGATGGTACTTACTGTAAGCTCGCTTTTTCGTTGAGGCTAGAAGCAAGACGCCAACGACTTTATTGGCTCGCATAATAGGAACGGATAACACACTTTCCACATGTTCAGGCATGTATCCTTGAACGACCTCTTTCCATTCTAAACGTGTAGAATAATTAACCGCTTTTTTTGTCGCCCAAACTTGTCCAACAATACCTTCATTTTGTTTTATCGGAGGGATATCGTTTGACTTTAATTCACCTTTTTCAACGCGGCGAATCACCACAAGTTCGTTTTGATTTACATCTAATATATATGCATATTCAACAGGGAGAGTTTGCGAAATTTTTTGAATAAAAATGTCAAGAACTTCGTTAACAAACAATTTTTCAGTTAACTGATGCCCAATATCAACTACTTGTTGCAATGATGCATTTAATTTTTCACTTGAATTGTAGAGTTTCAGGACTAAGGAAGCACTTAACATCGGAATACCTAAAAGTAACGTCGCTATCCATCCCATGGATTCAAACAAATAATAAAGGGACATACCTAATGGGACAATAATGGTGACAATTAACGCTTCCCAAAGGACATCTTCACTTATGAAACTTCTTTTAATCCCTAAAGCTCTAAAAAATAACGTTAAGAAGGAATGATTTAATAAAAAGTAAGATAATCCATAACAGACGATTAACAGAAATAGCTTCGTTATCGATATCGATTCTTCTGCCCCACCAAGCGCATAAAAGAGAAGACCGCTTAATAGAGAAGAAAAGAAAAACATAATGGAATTGATCGCGTATCGGTGTAATTCATTTATTCCAACTCGTAAGCGGAACATTAATAACAACACCGTTAATTGCATCATCACCATTTCAATAAATAGTCCGTATGACAAAAAAGCTGCCAACGTCACCCATTGAGCAAGAAATATCGGGGTTCCGTTAATAATAATTGGAAAAATAGCTGCTGTAGCTGAAAGTAAAAAGAGCGATACAGCATCTAACCAGTTATGAATCGTCGGGGGGAATAACAAAAACGTAATATACATCCCTACTGGTACCAGGATGACCCACATGACCAAAAAAATGCTGGCAACTTTCGGTTTAACGCCCAACGTATCCCCTCCCTTCCCCCAATTATCATCACATTTTTTAGAATATTTTATCAAAGGTAAAGATGTTTGTCATCTTACATCTTTACCCTCTGTAACAAATATGGTTTTAATTGGGAGATGAAATAAAGGGAACCGGTAATGATTAGGACATCATCTGACGTCATTTGAGATATTTTATCAGAAACATACTCTTTCCAATCCAATTCCACTCTTTTATTTACACATTTAGATACCTCTTGTAAACGAGTAGGGTCACATACCTTTCGTAATTCAAACGTCGTAAAAACAAGTTCAGTCGCGAACTCATCTAACTCCTTCACCATGTCCGACATTTTTTTATCTTCCAATATCGCACATAAAACAGTGATATTTTTCCCTTTATAACGTTGCTTCACCGTTTCTTTTAATGCTTTCATCCCTTCCGGATTGTGAGCCCCATCTAAAATAATCGCAGGCTCTTGTTGAATAACTTCAAATCGACCTGGCCAAAATGCCTTTTTTAGGCCGTTATAAAAATGTTCCTCTTCAATTAAAAAGGAATAGTACGTACGTAACAGCAATGCTGTCATTAAGGCAACAGCGGCATTTTGTTGTTGGTGTTTTCCTAGCATGCGGAGTTCAACGGATGGAAATGTCTTGAAGAGCGATTCAAACGTAAAATGTTCTCCATCCCATTCAGAGCTCGATTTCGTGATATGAAACTGTTTTCCTAATTCATAAATGGAAGCTTTCCGAGACTTAGCCGTTTCACGAATGATGTGAAGCGCTTCCAGTTGGTTTACAGCTGTAACAACTGGCACTCCGCTTTTTATAATTCCTGCTTTTTCAGCCGCTATTTGTTCGATGGTGTCGCCAAGTAATTGAACATGATCCATTCCTATAGTTGTGATTACTGTAACAATTGGATGGACAACATTCGTTGAATCAAGTCGCCCGCCAAGACCAACTTCCATCACAACAATATCTACTGGTCGAACTTTAGCAAAATAATAAAGGGCCATCGCCGTAATCACTTCAAATTCGGAAGGTCCCCCTAATTCGCTTTGTTCGAGTTGTTCGACTAACGGAACTAGCACATTTACAAGTTGAATAAGTTCCTCATCAGAAATCGGCTCTCCATTAATGCTAATGCGTTCATTAAACCGTTCCACATAAGGGGAAGTAAATGTTCCAACTTGATAGTCCGCTTCTTCTAAAATCGAGCGAATATAAGTCACCGTTGAGCCTTTACCATTGGTTCCTCCAACGTGGATTACTTTTAACAACCGCTCGGGATGACCTAACCGTTCCATTAACCAATGCATTCGGTCTAACCCTGGTTTTATTCCTAATGTTAAGCGACTATGAACCCATTGTCGAGCTTCTTCGTAAGTATGTACCATTAAGCATACCTCCAAACGGTCGATTGTTCTATTTCCTATTTTATAACAATCTAGAAGAAAACGAACCGGGAAACCGATTCGTTTTCTTCTCTGCTTTATTCTCCTTTTAGTTCTTTAATACGAGCTTCAACTGCTGCTTTCTTTTCTAAGTAATCTTTTTCTTTTGCTCGCTCTTCGGCTACAATTTTTTCCGGTGCTTTTTTCACGAAGTTTTCATTTGCTAATTTCTTTTGAACTCGTTCAACTTCTTTGTTCCATTTTTCAAGTTCTTTTTCTAGACGAGCAATTTCTTCTTCGATGTTTATAAGCCCTTCGAGTGGTAAGAACAATTCAGCGCCAGACACAACAGCCGTCATCGCTTTATCAGGTGCTTCAAGGGTAGTAGCGATTGTTAAATCACTCGGATTACAGAATCGCTCAATATACGCTTTATTTTTCTCAAGCTGACGTAATACGTGTTCATCTTTCGCCTTAATCATCAGTTGAATTGGTTTGCTCATCGGCGTATTTACTTCTGCACGAATGTTACGGACCGAGCGAATAATATCCACTAATAATTTCATTTCGTTTGCTGCATCTACGTTTGTAAGGCTTGGATCGACCTTAGGCCATGGCGCAACGGTAATGGACTCTCCTTGATGAGGTAAGTTTTGCCAAATTTCTTCTGTAATAAATGGCATAAATGGATGAAGCAGTCGCATCGTATGATCTAGGACAAAGGCTAAGACAGAGCGTGTAGTCTTTTTCGCTTCCTCATCATCTCCGTAAAGAGGAAGTTTCGCCATCTCAATGTACCAGTCACATAAATCGTCCCAAATGAAGTTGTATAGGGCACGGCCTACCTCACCGAACTCGTATTTTTCTGCTAGCTTTGTTACCGTTTCAATCGTTTCATTTAGGCGGGTTAAAATCCATTCATCTGCAACGGATTTTTTACCGGTTAAATCAATTTCATCGTACGTCAAGCCACCCATATTCATAAGTGCAAATCTAGACGCATTCCAAATTTTATTTGCAAAGTTCCATACCGCTTCCACTTTTTCCATGCTGAAACGTAAGTCTTGACCAGGCGAGCTACCTGTTGCTAAGAAGTAACGTAACGAGTCCGCACCGTATTGATCAATAACATCCATTGGGTCGACACCGTTACCTAATGACTTGCTCATTTTTCGTCCTTGCGCATCGCGGACAAGTCCATGGATTAGTACGTCTTTAAATGGACGTTGACCCGTAAATTCAATTCCTTGGAAAATCATCCGTGATACCCAGAAGAAAATAATGTCATACCCTGTGACTAAACAATTCGTTGGATAATACCGTTGATAATCGTCAGCAGATTCATCCGGCCAACCCATGGTCGAGAATGGCCAAAGGGCAGAACTAAACCACGTATCAAGAACGTCTGGGTCTTGTTGCCAATTTTCGATGTCTTTTGGTGGTTCATGATCGACATATACTTCACCCGTTTCTTTGTGATACCAAGCCGGGATACGATGCCCCCACCATAATTGTCGTGAAATACACCAGTCTCGAATATTTTCTAACCAATGTAAATATGTTTTCTCAAAGCGTTCTGGAACGAACTGTACTTTGTTTTCCGTTTTTTGAAGTTCAATTGCCGCTTCTGCTAACGGCTTCATCTTTACGAACCATTGAGTAGATAGGTAAGGTTCGACGACCGCACCGCTTCGTTCAGAGTGTCCGACTGAATGTAAATGTTCTTCGATTTTAAAGAGTACTCCTTGCTCTTGAAGATCTTTTACAATTTGTTTGCGGCACTCAAAACGGTCAAGTCCCTTATATGGCCCCGCTTCGTCATTCATCGTACCATCTTCGTTCATCACTAAAATACGAGGTAAATTGTGACGGTTACCAATTTCAAAGTCGTTCGGGTCATGGGCTGGTGTAATTTTTACTGCACCAGAACCGAATTCCATATCGACGTATTCGTCAGCAATAATCGGGATTTCACGACCAACAATTGGTAAAATAACCGTTTTGCCAATTAAATGTTTATAACGCTCGTCTTCAGGATGAACAGCGACAGCTGTGTCTCCGAGCATCGTTTCTGGACGAGTAGTTGCCACTTCAATATAACCTGAACCGTCAGCTAACGGATATTTCAAATGATAAAGGGAACCTTGTACGTCCTTGTAAATAACTTCAATGTCGGATAAAGCTGTTTTCGTTACTGGGTCCCAGTTAATAATGTATTCTCCACGGTAAATTAATCCTTTTTTATAAAGTGAAACGAACACTTCCCGAACCGCTTTTGAAAGTCCTTCATCTAACGTGAAACGTTCACGAGAGTAATCGAGGCCTAGTCCAAGTTTGGCCCATTGCTTACGAATATGGTCAGCGTACTCTTCTTTCCATTTCCACGTTTCTTCAACAAACTTCTCCCGTCCTAAATCGTAACGAGATTTTCCTTCGTTACGCAATTTTTCTTCTACTTTCGCTTGAGTAGCAATTCCTGCATGGTCCATTCCTGGAAGCCAGAGCACATCGTATCCTTGCATACGTTTCATGCGAGTAATAATATCTTGTAACGTCGTATCCCACGCATGACCTAAATGAAGTTTTCCAGTTACGTTCGGTGGTGGAATAACAATTGTATACGGTTCTTTATCCGGATCATCTTTTGCTTCAAAAAATTTGCCGTTTAACCACCATTCATAACGACCCTTTTCAATGGACTTCGGATCGTATTTCGTAGGCATCGAAATTTCTTTCGTTTCCATCAAACTCCTCCTTTAACTTTCTATGAAAATAAAAAAACTCCTTACGTCAAAAGGACGAAAGGAGAAGCTTCGCGGTACCACCTTTTTTCCAAGCAAACCTAGTCTTGCTTGGCACTTCATTACATAACGGCTACTCACCGGCTTCCATTACTAAACGTTGTTCGTCGTTCACAGAAGCAGCTCATGGGCGACCTTCCAATAGTTTAGCTTAGGAAATCTCTCAGCTACTGATTTCCCTCTCTGAAAGCCTTACCTATTGTACTCTTCCCAATCGTTGCTGTTTATGTATGCTTTGATTTTATCGTATCGAAAACAGTTGACTTTCGTCAATAATTATTTCCGAAAAAATTAAATATATACAAGCCTTTTTTAAAAAAGACACGTAATGTGTTCCTTATTTTTTTCACACGATTTTAAATAGGTAGTCATACATATATAGTATATATTTGTTAAAAGAAGGAGGAAGCTTGATGCGCAGATATAACCCTTATAAATGGCCTCCTTGGTTAAAAAATGTACGGAATGTCATGCAGCAATTTATTTATCCTCTTGTTGTGTTCCAAGGTATTCGGACGCTGTTCTTCCCAACTTCATTTGATGTGTTTTTGCTAGCCTTGTTAATCCTTTTAGCTATTGCTTTTCATTATGAATGGATTTAAAAAAGCCCTTACTCACTTTGCGAAGTGGTTTGGGCTTCTTTTTGTTGCTCAACCTTTGATTTTTCAATTTCATCCATTCGTATAGACACATATTCTGTATTCTTTAATAACCAGTAAGATTGTTGTAATTTAGCGACCGAACGTAATTCGCTCTGTTTTTTCGGACGATTAAAATAGTCTTGAGAAAGACGATACATATGTCCGGGATGGGCTAAATAACTTTGAAATAGCAGAAATTCATCTTTTTTGAACGGAAAGTGGTGCCAATACGTGTATATCCAATCGATGCATTCTTCATGCTGTTTGGGATATGTTTTGAGCAACCGTGCTATAAATGGCAGTAAATCATGAATTGGCGTTGTCATTTTCGCCCGCTCGTAGTTTGTAAAAAAACCATAACCATTTTCGTCAAATAAAAAATGCTCTGGTGATACTTTTCCGTGCGTAATGACAACCCGCGTTTTCTTTTCTTCTTTCGTTTCTTCGTACCACTCTTCTAATTTTCTAATGGCATATTGATACGCTAACGTGATTTCGTGATAATACATACAGAAATAAAGTTCGAACGGAGACATGTACGTTTTACTTTCACACCGTTCAATCATTTCTTGTAATGCTTCTTGTTCTTTTTTCCACGTTTCCGTCATTTTTTCATAATGGGCTTGACGTTCATTTTCTTTTAACGTGATTTCCTTTGACGAAATTAGATGCATGCGAGCCAATTGACGAAACATTTCTCGGAAACGTTCTGTCCGGTCTTCTTTCACATCATTCGGTAACCAAGGCATTAAATAATATAAATGTTGATCTTTTAATACTGCATACCTTCCATCAACCGTTGGATAGATTGGGACGATTCGATTAAACCCCATTTGATATAACGTTTGTACATGCCGAATAAAATCCATTCCATGTTTTGCCTTCATTCGTTTTAACGCAAACGTCCCTTTCATAGAGTAGATTTTAAATACTTTCCCATACGATTCAATAAAGTTCGGTTCGATACGATAAGATGCTAAGATTTCTTTAACTTGTTCTTGATTCCCTCCCATACGAAATCCCTCACTAAGTTGTAAAGTCAATCAAAGATATGAGAAAAAGAAAACAGTAGAGCTAGCTTACTAGCTCAAACTGTTCTCATAGACATTTAAAGTTAAGCTTATTTATTTATGGTTACCGAAGTCGGTATATACAGTACTTGCCCTTCATAAACACCTTGTGTTGGCTCTAAATGGTTTACTCGCAAAAGCTGTTGCACGCTAATTTGGTAGCGTTCAGCTAACTCCTCAATTGTTTCTCCTTCTTGAACAATACAAACCTTTAACCGAGCCGATGTTTCCTCTTCTTTTCTAGCAAAAAACTCAGTTAACGAAATGCCATCGCTTTTCTTTTTTTTCTTTTGTTGTACTGGCTCTTCCTCAAAAGATTCGGATGATGATGACTCATCTTCCGAGAAAGACTCATACTCTGTTAACAATTCATCTTCTTGTGAATCATTTACATGTGGTTGGTCATACGAATAATCATGTACCTGCTCTGCGTAAGATTCAGAAGGTGGGGCGTTACTAGATTCGTCGAAACTTAACGTTTTTGAACTAGATGATTCTAATGGGTACGGTTCATCGAAAGCATGATGATATCGTGCCTGCTCACTTTCTTGACGTTTTTCTTCCTCTCCATCTAATGGTGTTAAGGACGGATAGGTATCATTATATTGAATCGGAATAAAGAATGGATGTTCACCATTTGAATGTTCAGGCTGTTTTTTTGCTTCTCCTTCGAACGTATCAAAAAGTGTGTCGTCGTAATCTTGATCCTTCCCTTCTACTTCCTCAGTCGTACTTTCACTTACATCTAGTGCGCTCGAACGATACGCCAATTCATATTCGACGTTTTGGGAAGTGCTTTCTTCTTGAATCCCCGTTATCGTGACATTAGCTGTTAATTGTAAGCATGCTTTCTCTGGAAGGACATAATCAAACGTATCAATAATGACGTCAACGTCTTCAATTTGCCCAATTCTTGAGGTAGGAATGGTGATATCAATCGGTAAGGAATGGGAAAAGAGATGGACTCCATCTTCCTTTTGCTCAACATGACGAACAAATTTGTAGGACGGATAGGATTTGGACTCTTCCTCATCAATCCTCTCTTCACAGGCGATATATTCACCAGATAGTTCTAATACTCCTTTTACATATACAAATTGCTCATCTTCTTTAATCGTTATATTGGGATCTAACGATATCGTCATTAACTCGGCGACTTCCTGTCCGTTTTGAAACCAAACGGATTCTTCAATGGAAAATCGCAAGCCATGTTCATGTGTCAACGAAATTCCTCCTCTCATCCTCAAAAAATTACTCTGTCGTTATTAAATTTATGAATCCATTGAATAATTTATGAATCAAGAACGGATGTTTGATAGTTCAGGAATTCGGCCATAAAAAAAAGCTGAAATCGAGTACGATTTCAGCATGATCAATCTAAACCGCGAATTTTTTGGAAGGCTTTTTCCGCAGCACGAATCGTTTTTTCAATGTCTTCATCGGTATGAGCGGTTGATAGGAACAATCCTTCAAATTGGGATGGAGGAAGAAAAATCCCTTCTTCTGCCATGTATTGATAGTAGGTTGCAAACATGTCTAAGTCAGATGATTTCGCTGTTTCGTAATTAATGACTTCTTCATTGGTAAAGAAGAATCCAATCATTGAACCAGCGCGATTAATCGTATGTGGAATGCCATACGTTTCTGCTGCCTTCTTTAATCCTTCCTCTAACTTATCCGCTTTTCGTTCAAATTCTTTATAAGTTTCCGGAGTTAGTTGGCGTAACGTTTCATAGCCAGCAGTCATCGCTAGCGGGTTTCCAGATAACGTTCCAGCCTGATATATTGGTCCGCTTGGGGCGATTTTTTCCATAATTTCTGCTTTACCGCCGTAAGCACCAACTGGTAAACCTCCGCCAATGACTTTTCCTAGGCAAGTGATATCAGGGGTGATACCGAAATATCCTTGTGCACAATTATAGCCGACTCGGAATCCCGTCATGACTTCGTCAAAAATTAACAAGGCTCCGTATTCATTGGTGATTTCTCGTAATCCTTCAAGGAATCCTGGTAACGGAGGGACAACTCCCATATTTCCTGCAACCGGCTCAACAATGACACCGGCAATGTCGTCACCATATTGTTCAAACGCATATTTGACGCTTTCTAAATCATTATACGGCACCGTAATGGTATTCATCGCGACTCCTTCAGGTACGCCAGGACTATCTGGTAAACCGAGCGTCGCTACTCCAGAACCTGCTTTTATTAACAACGAGTCGCCATGCCCATGATAGCACCCTTCGAATTTAATAATTTTGTTACGTCCCGTATATCCACGTGCTAATCGTAACGCACTCATCGTAGCTTCCGTACCTGAAGATACCATACGGACAATTTCAATTGATGGTACGCGTTCAATCACTAATTTCGCCAATTCATTTTCAATTAACGTAGGTGCACCAAAGCTTGTTCCTTTTTCCGCTACTTTTTTAATAGCAGCTACTACTTCATCGTTCGCATGCCCTAAAATAAGTGGACCCCATGATAATACGTAGTCAATGTATTCATTTCCATCAATATCGTAGATTTTGGAACCTTTTCCTTCAGCCATAAAAATCGGATCCATCTTGACCGATTTAAAGGCACGTACTGGACTATTCACCCCACCTGGCATTAAGCGTACGGCTTCTTGATAAGCTGCTTTTGAATGTTCGTATCGGGCCATGAACGGAGAACCTCCTTGAATGATTATTGTTCTTTTAACCAACGAGCGACATCTTTTGCGAAATACGTAATAATTAAATCCGTTCCTGCTCGTTTCATACTTGTTAACATTTCTAAAACAACCGCTTTTTCGTCAATCCAACCGTTTTGTGCAGCTGCCTTAATCATCGAATATTCACCACTCACGTTATAAGCAACGATTGGTAAATCAAATTCGTTTTTCAAATCACGAATAATATCTAAATACGAAAGCGCTGGTTTTACCATTAAAAAGTCCGCCCCTTCTTTTACGTCAGAACGAGCTTCACGTAGAGCTTCTCGACGGTTTGCTGGATCCATTTGATACGTTTTGCGATCACCAAATTGTGGTGAACTGTGTGCTGCATCACGGAACGGTCCGTAAAAGCTCGAAGCGTATTTAACCGCATACGACATAATCGGGACATGTTCAAATCCGGCTTCATCTAATCCTTTGCGAATGGCGGCCACAAAACCGTCCATCATATTCGATGGTGCAATAATATCAGCACCCGCCTTCGCTTGACTAACAGCTGTTTGGGCAAGAAGATTTAATGTTGGATCATTTAAAACTTTTCCATTCTCGACAATTCCACAATGGCCATGGCTCGTATATTGGCAAAGACATGTATCGGCTACAACGACAATTTGTGGATATTCTTTTTTAATAAAGCGAATCGCTTCCTGCACAATACCATGGTCGTGGTATGCCTGTTTTCCATATTCGTCTTTTTCTAATGGAACTCCAAATACGATAACTGACTGGATACCTAATGAGACAACTTCATCCATCTCTTCTCGTAAATAATCAAGCGAAAGTTGGTAAACCCCTGGCATAGAGGCAACCGGATTCTTTTTCTTTTTCCCTTCAACAACAAAAATAGGATAAATGAGATCTTCCACACGTAAGTAGGTTTCACGTACTAATGCACGCATTGCGTCAGACTGCCGTAATCGACGGTGACGATCAAATTGAATCTCCATTACTAATTCCTCCTCATCTTATACCATTCGTTAATACTTTTGATTAAATCTGGAACAGTATACGTTTCTGGACAAATATGTACGTCATAGCCGTGTTTTTTTACTTCGGAAGCCGTTACTGGGCCGATACAAGCAATCAACCATTTCTTGACGAAGTGAAGTAGATGTTGCTGCTCTAACAGCTGAAAAAAATGCCGGACAGTTGATGGGCTCGTAAAAGTGATGACATCTACATCCTTCAACACAGACGGATCCATCAAATGATTGCTTTCAGTTGGTAAAAATGTTTCATAAATAATCCACTCATCCACATGATAGTCAAATTTTCGTAAGGTTGCCGCCAACACATCTCTCGCTAATTGTCCTTTTGGAATTAAGATTCGTTTTCCAGTAAAAGCAGAGTGTACGAATTGGGTTCCGAACTCTTCACCTGTAAATTTCGTTGGAAAAAAATCAACTGAAACTCCTTTATTTTCTAAAGCCCATTTTGTTTTTTCCCCCACGGCCCCAAATCGACATCGTAAGGAAGAAATCGGAATCTCATGTTGTTGAAGAAGCTCCCAAAAAAAACGGACACTATTAACACTTGTAAAAAAAATCCAATCATAGTCGAAAAGGGAGGAAATTTCGTACCCTTCCTTACGTAAACGAAAATCAATCATAGGCATTTCAATAGCCGTGCCACCATGTTGTTCAATGAGCTGTTTCATTTCTTTTGATTGTTTTTTTGCCCTAGTAATTACAACCGTTTTCCCTTGTAAAGAGGGAGTACTTTTCATGACCGTTCAAGGTCCTCCTTCACTGCGTCAATCATTTTCTTTGCACCGAGGTCCATTAATTTTTTTGCTAATGCTTCTCCGACTGCTACTGGGTCTTTCCCAATCGCTTGGTCTTTTAGAATGGTTCGGCCATCCGGGGTTCCGACCATTCCCGTTAAGATGATGTCATTTCCTTTATTCATCGTGGCATAACCGGCAATCGGTACTTGACATCCACCTTCTAAGCGATGAAGAAAAGTACGTTCGGCCATCACAGTAGAAGCTGTATAACGACAGTTTAAGCGTTGTAGTTCACGAAGAAGCTCTTCATCATCTTCGCGACATTCAATCGCGAGAGCTCCTTGTCCAACAGCTGGTAAGCAAATATCTTCATGTAAGTACTCCGTTATGACCTCATCGGACCAGCCCATTCGAGATAAGCCCGCAGCTGCTAAAATGATCCCATCGTATTCTTCCGTTTCTAGTTTGGCTAGTCGAGTGTCAATATTCCCTCGAATCCATTTAATGTTTAAGTCCGGACGAAATGACAGGAGTTGTGCGCTTCGACGTAAGCTGCTCGTACCAATCACCGCACCTTTTGAAAGATCACGAAGTGGAACATTTCTTTTAGAAATAAGAACATCGCGTGGATCTTCTCGTTTTGGGACACAACCAATCATTAAACCGTCTGGCAGAACAGCTGGCATATCTTTCATACTATGTACTGCCATATCGATTTCTTTATTGAGCATCGCTTGTTCAATTTCTTTAACAAAAAGACCTTTTCCGCCTACTTTTGATAAGGTGATATCTAAAATGCGGTCCCCTTTTGTCACAATTTCTTTTATTTCAAACTCAAACGGAACCCCAAGTTGTTTTAATTGATCAATCACCCATTTCGTTTGCGTTAACGCTAATTTACTCCTTCTTGACCCAACAACAATTTTTCTCATAAGCGCCTCCTATAACCTCTACATATACCAAAAATGGAATGATGACAAACTGCTCGTTAAAAAGAAATTGATTAGTACAATTAAAAAAGCGGCAACGTTCCAAAAAGCTAAGGACTTTCCGTACATCTCTTTTCGGATGCGGAGATATAAAAACATACTATAAAGAAATAATAAAACGAACGAACCGATAATTTTGGGGTCATACCATCGAAACGAAGTGAGATTTAAAGATGCCCATTCTAACCCCAATATGAGGCTTAATAGAAGCATTGGCACACCAATTGCGTTTAAAACATATGACATTTTTTCTAGCTGTGACAAATCTCCAATTCGCCATAGCCGCTGTCCCCATTTTTTCTCTTTCAACAATTTGTATTGAATTAAATATAAAAGCGAAAATACAAACGATAAAGAAAAAGCCCCATATGATAAAATCGCCATCGTTATATGAATAAACAATAACTCGGACACAAGTTGTTCAGCCATTGCTTCAGATTGAATGGTCAATGGAGCAAATGTATGAATCACCATGATAGAAAATCCTAGTAAATTCGTAAAAAACACGGTAAAATCCATGCGCAACAGGCGATTAATAATAATCGATAATGTGACTAAAACCCATGCATAAAAATAAAGCCCCTCCGATAACGTGAGGATGGGAAATCTTTTTGTTTCAAGAATATAAAGAAATAAAAAGATTGTTTGTAATATCCAAACAATCGTTAATGACCAGAAGGCGATGCGATTCGCCTTCCGGTTTTGCTGAAGGAAATCAAAAAAATAAAGTAAAATACTAACAGCGTAAATAAAAATCATTATTCCGTGAAGCTTAGCAATACTTACTTCAAACATATAGATAAATCTCCTTTACTATTAAAAGGACGGTTGAACATTCATTTCTTTTGCTTCACTTGTCGATTTTTGCTCGATCTTTTCGACTTCTGCTTCGATATTAAAAATTTGTTTAAAAATTTCCAACTTTACTTCTGCATCAGGATGTGCGGCAAATTCTTTCACTTGCAAAATAGGGTCTTTTAACAATTGATTAATAATGCTTTTCGTATGTTTATTTAATACTTTCTTTTCGCGC
The DNA here is from genome assembly GCF_050478865.1 of Aeribacillus pallidus. Lineage (NCBI taxonomy): Bacteria > Bacillati > Bacillota > Bacilli > Caryophanales > Bacillaceae > Aeribacillus > Aeribacillus pallidus. The sequence goes on from NZ_JBCNBW010000046.1 coordinate 52,813, forward strand.
TCTGTTAACGAAGGAATTTTTCGTTCGATGCTCTCCATCGTCGCTTGTTGAATGGCTAACGCTTTTTGGCGAAGTGCTGATATCACCGGAACAACGCCGAGCATATGCAACCACTCGTTAAACTCCACAAGCTCTTTTTCAATCATTAACATAATTTTTTCTGCTGCTTTTTTCCGTTCTGCTAAGTTCGCTTCTACAATGCCTTCTAAATCGTCAATATCATAAAGAAATACGCTCTCAAGTTCACTAATTGACGGATCTAAATCTCTTGGGACAGCAATATCAACCATAAATAACGGGCGTCCTTTTCTCATTCGCTCAACGTACACCATCATTTCTTTCGTAATAACATACTCTTTTGCTCCTGTGGAGCTTATTAAAATATCTGCTTCCACTAAAGCACATTGTAGCTCTTTTAATGGTTTCGCTTGTCCATCAAAGCGTTTCGCTAAACTTTGCGCTTTTTCATATGTTCGGTTAATGACTGTGACGTTTGAAGCACCGTTTCCGTATAAATTTTCAATCGCTAGTTCACCCATTTTTCCGGCACCTAAAATAAGCACTCGTTTATTATTCAAATGTCCAAAGATTTTCTTAGCCAATTCAACAGCCGCATAGCTAACGGAAACAGCATTCGCACCGATCTCTGTTTCTGAGTGAGCGCGTTTAGCAAATGTCACCGCTTGCTTAAATAATTGATTAAAAATGGTTCCAGTCGACTGTACTTCTTGTCCGATCAGAAAGCTCTTTTTTACTTGCCCTAAAATTTGCGTTTCCCCTAATACCATAGAGTTCAAGCCGCACGTCACTTTAAATAAATGCTCTACCGCTCCATCTTGTTCGTAAATAAATAAGTACGGAGAAAACTCTTCTTGCTCTATATGAAACCATTCCGCTAAAAACTCTTTAATGTAATACCGGCCTGTGTGTAATTGATCAACAACAGCATACACTTCCGTCCGGTTACATGTTGAAACGATGACATTTTCTAAAATACTTTTTTTATGTTGAAGCGAGCTCATCGCCTTTCCTAAATCAGCCTCATTAAACGATAACCGCTCTCTTATTTCAACAGGGGCAGTTTTATAGTTTAACCCTACGACGATAATATGCATGGCATAAAACCCCCTTTTGTTCCTTTATGCCCTAGATAGTTATATTATAACACTCATTACTTCAAGCCCTTGAAAAAATTGTGAACAGTTCATGAATCCTATGGTAACATGTAAATGAAACAAAACATATAAATAATAACAAAAGTCGACACAACCATTCTATTGTACAGTATCAAAAAATAGATGAAGATTCAAGTAAGTTCAAATGAACGGAGGATATGATGAAAGATCAACGGATATTTCTAGGAATAATTTTTTTAGGTTTTGGGTGTTATGTATTTTTTCAACAAGTGAATTGGGTTTTCGCACGACCATGGCTGTCATGGCCAACCATTTTAATCATCGTTGGAATCGCCTTTTTAGCGCAAAGTTCTTCACCTAAAAGTTCCAATTTGGTACTCCCTGGGATCATCTTCACAGGATTTGGTATTCATTTTCACGTTGTCCATAAATTTTCTATTTGGCCGGATCATATCGGGATTTTTTTACTTATTATTGCCCTTGGATTACTGTTACTATCCCAACGAACTGGAAGCGGTCTTGGTTATGGCGTGCTCATTTTATTTGTCGCCATCCTTCTCCTGTTTTATGACCAGTTAACAAGTTGGCTTGGAGCGATCCGAACGACGTTTGACTCTGTTTGGAAGCTTTGGCCTATCTTCTTCATCATATTAGGTATATACTTACTATTCTTCAAAAAGAAATAAAAGATGCGCAATATAAGCGCATCTTTTTCTTATAGTACTTTTTCTAGAAACAAACGAGTTCGTTCCTCTTTCGGACGTTCAAAAACTTCGCTCGGTGGTCCAATCTCGACAATTTTTCCTTCGTCCATATAAACAACTTGATCGGCTACCTCACGTGCAAAGCCTATTTCATGGGTAACAATGATCATCGTCATCCCTTCTTTGGCGAGTTGCTTCATTGTTTGCAAAACTTCACCAATGAGTTCAGGGTCTAACGCCGAGGTCGGCTCATCAAACAACATGATTTTCGGATTCATTGCAAGCGCCCGTGCAATGGCCACACGTTGTTTTTGTCCCCCAGATAAAACGGATGGATATGAGTTCTTTTTATCTATTAAACCAACTTTCATTAATAACTGCTCCGCCTCTTTTACGGCTTGCTGCTTTTTTTTTCCTAATACATGGATGGGAGCTTCTATAATATTTTCTAACACCGTTAAATGAGGAAAGAGATGAAAATGTTGAAAGACCATCCCTACTTGTGCCCGAATATCGTTTAAATTGTGTGTATCCTTTTCAATTTTATCTCCATCAATCCAAATATCACCGCGGTCTTTTTCTTCTAAAAAGTTCATGCATCTAAGCAACGTACTTTTTCCGGAACCGCTCGCTCCGATTAAACAAACCACTTCCCTTTTATGGACAGTAAGTGAAATATTATGGAGGACTTTAAAATCATTATATGATTTATCAAGCCCATCTATTTGCACCATCACTTTTTTCTTTTGTCCATTCATGCATCACTCACCGCCATTCTCTTTTCAAGCAATTTCACAATAGAAGAAAAAATAAATACAAGCAATAAATAATAGATAGAGACAATTAATAAATAGGTCATATAATCAAATTCATTGGATCCTAAAGTCGTGGCCACACCAAATAATTCAAATACACCGATAAATGACGCGAGCGAGGAATCCTTTAGAGCAATAATAAATTGGTTTCCAAGTGGCGGTAACGCTCGGCGAAACGCTTGTGGCAAAATGATCCGTCTCATCGTTAAAGAAAGGGACATTCCTAGAGAACGCCCCGCCTCCATTTGTCCGCGGTCAATCGATTGAATGGCTCCGCGGTAAATTTCAGCCATATACGCCCCATTATGGAATGCAAGGCCTAAAATTACCGACCAAATGGCTGAAAAGTTTAATTCCGTCAGCCCAAAATAAAAAATGAAAATTTGAACAATAAGCGGTGTCCCACGCACAATAAAAATATATATGTCAGCTAGTTTTTCTAAGACTTGAATTTGTGAAATTTTAAACAAGGCAAAAATTAAACCAATGATCATCGCAATCCCTATCGACACGATGGTTAGATAAAAGGTAAGCTTTAATCCTTTCCAGAAAATTGGTGATGTCTCCAGCAATAATTGAATAAATTCCATATGCGCCTCCCGTGGTGGAAACAAAAGTTTTATTCAGAAGATAGGGTCGTGATGTCTTCCCCAAAATATTTTTCACTAATCTTCTTTAATGTCCCATCCTCACGTAGCTTCTCGAGTGCTTTGTTAATTTTTTCTAGAAGTACTTTATTGTCTTTCGCCACGGCGATTGCTTGTTCACTACGACCTAATATCTCTTTTCCGACGATTGTTAATCCTTTCCCAATCGCTTCTTTTCCAGTAATAAAATCAGTAATCACCGCATCGTGCTTTCCTTGACTTAATGCCTCTAAGGCAGTGACATCACTATCATATAAAATTACATTGTCCGTCACTTGCTCCGCTTGCTTTGCATATGTAGACCCTTTGGAAACAGCAACTTCTTTTCCAGTTAAATCATCGAGGGATTCAATCTTACTATCTGGGCGGGTAAAGATTTGAGGTCCTGAATAATAATATGGGGTAGAGAAATTCACATTTTTTTTACGGTCTTCCGTGATCGTATGACTAGCTATCGCCGCATCAAAGCGTCCAGATTTAACACCTTCAACAATCGAAGAAAATTTAAATTTTTTCTGAACGGGCTCTAATCCTAATTCTTTTGCTACAACTTCGCCGACTTCAATATCAAATCCCGACATCGTTCCGTCTGGATTTGTTGTACTAAATGGGGCATATTCTCCAGAGGCAGCAAACGTAAACTTTCCTTCTTCAACCAATTTCATACCATCAGTCGTCGTTACCTCATTGCTACAACCAACTAGCATTCCTGCAAAAATGAAACCTATCAACCATTGAAATATTTTCATTTGTTACCCACCATCCTTCCTCTCGTATTCTTTTCCTTACATAAGAAGTATGCGCTAGATTCATAGACTATTCGTCCCAAAAGTTATGTTTGAATACACCTTCTTATTATGTACATTCCACATTAAAACCAAATTAAACATTTATTACTAAAAAAAAGGTTCTCCATCAAATGTTGGGGTGGTAAAGAAATCAGGCCACCCCTATCCTATATGTAGACCCATTCCTTTATACTGATGTCTCAATAAGATTCTT
>NZ_JBCNBW010000047.1:0-30856 GCF_050478865.1 Aeribacillus pallidus
CACAGAATATGGTGATGAGACAAAAAAACTAACAATGTAGAAAGAAGTTGGAAATGCTAACAGTTGCTTTTCTTGAATAAATTGCCTATATCATTTCCTTAACTCCATTAAAATACCAATCATCCCTACTTTTTGTGTCAAATGTAGGGATGATTTTTTGATTAAAGATTTATCATTTTTCTCAAAGCACTAAGTTCGGAACTTTCCCCCTAGATTACTCCCATGCCGGTCGCACAAAAAACGTGAACAAACATTCACCCGTTTGTTCACGTTTTTTTGTATCTTTTTATTCTCCACCTTTACTTCCACTTAGTGGGAGTGTATCCCAGAAGGAAGTATCGGCGTGTTCAATCGAACCATCAGCAATTGCTTTAGCCGTTGCTTCCAGTGCAATCACCGCTTGTTTAATTAAGTAGCCGTTACTTTTTTGGCCTAATACGTATGACTCATTATAATGATCAGCCATCCCCCTCATTTCAAACAACAACGTCGCAATTCCATATTCAGTTGCTAGACCATTACGGCTTATCGTATTGGCACTACCACCATTATATTTGGAAAGTGTTCCAAAGCCTCTTTTTTCAATTTCGTGGTATAAAACAGCACCAAGCTTTTTCGAACGTTCAACTACTTCGGGATCAACCTCTTCATTCGTCGGATAAAGAATTGAGCCTGATACTAGCTCATCACTGTCACCTAGTGTCGTCTGTGTTCCTTGATGATGAAGATCAATCATATAATCAATCTTATATTTTTGAAGTACATTTTCATGTAACGCTTTTGTCTCAGGCTGTTCTCGGTCAACATGGTCACGATTTAAATCAACACCGTTGGCATTATATCGGGTATGCGTACCGGCAACATAATTGTCTAAAGAGAAATTAACATCCCCCTCAGCTCCATCTACATTTAATCGCGGTGCTACTAAAATGTTCACATTGTCTAAAATTTCTTTTACCTGCTTACTATTCGATGTTAAGTGTTGTATAAATTTTAAGGCCCCTTCAGTAGTCAGTGTTTCATTTCCATGTTGTTGCGTTAAATATAAAATCGTTGGATTGTTTTCATTGTTACCGAATTTAGCAAGATACAAATCGCGACCTTTCACAGATTGTCCATAAACTTCAAGTGTAAGCGCATCCGATTGACTGTCTAACCTTTTTAAAAACTTTACCATTTCCTCATATGAATGCAATCGTTCATTTTTAATGGTCTCATTTCCGTTGTAGTTTGGTCCTTCGCCAACAGCTCCTACAGAATGAGTAGCGACTCCAAATGTTAACCCAGTACTTAAAAGAGCACCTGATAATACAATATGTAAGGCTTTTTTATTCAAGATGAATGCACCTCCATTGAATATTTTTGACACTTTAACTATTCAATGGGGAAAAATTAAAACCTTTTCATTTTCAAAAAACAGGAAAATAGTACGAATAGTGGGAATTTTTTACCGAACTTCTAAGAATCTAATTTACCATAAAAATCCAACATCATTATTAAAGATAACTGGTCCTTTAGTGCAATAAGAAAAAAAGCCACCAATGATGGCAGCTGGATCTTCAATTGGTGGCGTCCGTTAATTGAATAACAAACTTATAAAAAATTACAAAATAGTTCTCTAATTTCGTAAGAACAATTCTAATAGTATATTTTTGAAACCACGTTCTTCTTTTTATTCTTCAGCTGCCATGGCATCGGCTTTTGTTACATGTACAGTACCACGTGGATGTTCTGGAGGTGCATAGATTGAGTAAAGTTTTAGCGGGATATTACCTGTATTGGTTACATTGTGCCATGTTCCTGCAGGTATCATAATAGCAGAGTCATCATACACTTTTCTTTCAAAGTTTAAATGATCTTTACTCTTGCCCATTTGAACAATCCCTTGACCTTGTTCAATACGTAAGAATTGATCAACATGAGGGTGAATTTCCAAACCGATATCTTCGCCAACATTGAGACTCATCAACGTAACTTGCAAATGATTTCCTGTCCATAAAGCGGTACGATACGTATTGTTTTGCTTCGTAGCCTCATTGATATTAACTACAAACGGTTCTGATCCATAATCTTTTAACTTAATTTTATCTTTTCCCTTTGATGATTGTATCCCTATCTCATTAGGAATCGTCCAGTATACAGGCTGTCTTCCATAGTTATACATGGGTACGGTAACATAATAAGGATATGGATACATATAAGGAACATAGTACATGTTTCTCATTCCCTTCACAGATTTATTAAATTATCCTATGTACTATGTTTAGGGAATGTACTTATTTAAAGAAATCGTTGTTAGCCTAAAACAAACAGCCCTTTAATGGAACAAGAAAAGATGGAGTTTTTTGAACAATATTTTTTGTGAATTTTTAGTAAAAAAACATGCACCCTCTTCTGTTCAAAGAGAGCGTACGTTCCATTACTTCAAGCAGCACTTTTTATATTTTTTTCCGCTTCCACACGGACAAGGATCGTTACGTCCGACTTTTTCAGTATTTCGAAAAGGCATGTTCAATAATAAATCTCCCTGATTTTTTTGAAAACGCAACTCATTTTCTAATGCTACTCGTTTCCAATGTTCCATAAGAGGGTGATTCTTGTCCATTACTTTAAACCACCCATAAAGTAATTCTTCTACTTCAATGAGAAATGAACGATAGTCGTGATGAATATAATCTTCTATTTCCGGCATTGCCTCATCCGTAAGCTGATGACAAAGGGCTTCAATCACTAACGCTTTCGTTTCTTCATCTTCCTGTTCCCAATACACTTTTCGTAATACATCCACTGCCAAAGGAGTTTTTGTATTACCTAATATAGAAATTGCAAAAATTTCCGATTCTTGTTTCATCGCGTATGGGGCCACTGCTCGAACCACATCATCCGATTGGAAGACCGTTAACGCATCGGAAACTTCTTCCAACAAGATGTCTTCATCGCGCACCAACAAGCTTGCCAATACCGGAATGTATTTTTCTAACCGAAGTAAGCCAATGGCATAAACCATCAAGATTCCGTTATCAGAAAACCATTCATTATTTAACTCTTCGTGTAAAACCATATCGATTTCTTTTTCATCGATCCATCCTTTTTGGACGAGGGTTTTTATGAGCAGTTTCGCCTTTGAGTATAGCTTTTGGTTAAACCTTTCTTCATTATTCAACTGTCCTAAAACGGCGCAATATTCTTCCCACACTTCTTCTTCACTGCCATTTGCAAGCAGGCGATAAAACTCGATTGTTTCTTTTGTAAGAATATTTCCTAGTTCGACTTGATATTTTACGACAACCTCAGGAGGTAATTGCTTAATAAGTTCGAGGTACAAATGTGTGTTTACTTTATCGGTTTTATTGATTCCATCAATTAATAGCTTTGCAGCTTCATCATTGAGCGGATGGTTTCTAATATCTATTAATACATACAATTCCTTTTCTTTATGATGGATCGCTTCATTAATAAGTTGAGTCGTCCATTCAGCTGGCACTTCCGGATATTCTTGTAATGCGTACAACACGAATTTTTGAACAAATAAATCATTACTCGTTAAATGGGGTTGAATTTTTTGTAAAAAGTTCAAAAAGATCTTCCTTTCACTTGTTTTCGTTCGATTTATTTCTATCATAGCTAAAAATATACATTTATGCGATTGATTTTAAAATGGTTTCAAATGATTGCCCTTAAACAGATTATTGACAATTCACACAAGATTTTTCAAAATATAGAAAACAAGAAAGGGAGACAAATATGAAGATCTACGAAACGAAGGATGCCCGTTTAATTGCTCGCCTCAATAAGCCCGTGCACGACTTGCATGTCACCAGAGCACCAGAAGTATTTAAGCCATATGACGAAACAGCGATGACCGCTTTTTTCGAAGAAATCATTCAAATTGAGAATCATTTGTTCTATGTCGTGGAAAATGAAGACGGACACTCAGCTGGCTACATCTGGGTAGAAATGAAACAATCAAAAGAAACTCCGTTTAAATATGCTTCATCAACTCTCTTTGTTCACCAACTGAGCGTCAATGAAAATGAGCGAGGGAAAGGATATGGACGAGCCTTATTAAAACATGCAGAACATATAGCCAAGTCTCATCAAATATCGTCCATTCAACTCGATTATTGGGAATTTAACGTGGAAGCGAACAATTTTTATAAAAAACAAGGCTTTGAACCTACACGCCAACATGTCATCAAGCATCTTTCATAAGAAAAAAATTCTTTAAGAGCAAATTTATCGGTTATGGGAAAATTTTTTTGATTTATGAGAAAAAATCGGAAGTTTATGGAAAAAAACCGTAAATTTATGAGAAAAAATGTTAAATTTATGGGCAAAAATTCACATTCATGAGAAAAACATCTGCTTTATAGAAAAAACTGCAGGTTTATGGGATTCATGCAAAAATTGCAGGTTTATGAGAAAAGTTCAGGGTTATGAGAAATACTTTTGTTTTATGAGAAACAATTCTCAATTTATGAGAAAAAACTTCAAATTTATGAGAAAAAATTAATTATTTATGAGAAAAAATGAATTTTTATGAGAAAACACCTGTTTACGAGAAAAAAATTCAAGATTATGAGAAAAACTTCTTATTATGAGAACAATTCCTGTTTTATGAGAAACAATTCTCGATTTATGAGAAAAAACTTCAAATTTATGAGAAAAAATTATTTATTTATGGGAAAAAAATAAATTTCTATGAGAAAAAATATCAGTTCATGGGAAAAAACGCAATTTTATAAGAAAAAAAATTTCCCGTTTATAGGTTCAGATACATGAAAAAACTTCTCTTTATGCGAAAACTGCTGCTTTATGAGAAAAATTCAAGCTTATGGGAATTACTCCTGATTATGAGAAACAATTCCCGATTTATGAGCAAAAACTTCAGATTTATGAGAAATAATTATTCGTTTATGGGAAAAATTTAATTTTTATGAGAAAACCTATTAGTTTATGAGAAAATCTATTAGATTATGAGAAAACCTATTAGTTTATGAGAAACCTATTCGTTTTTAGAAAAATACTTCTATAAAAAAATGCTAGTTCCCGTATGCGTAGAACTAGCATTTCGTTTTATTATCGATTAAATCATGTCTTCTGTTAATTCAAGAAACTCTTCGACCTCTTGGGCAATTAGCTTTAATCCATGTTCCCAGAAATCTTTCTGCGTTAAATCTACTTGTAAATGTTTGTAAGCTAGATCTTCCACTTGCATGGAACCCGTATCTTTTAATAATGCAATGTATTTGTCTTCAAAGGCGGTTCCCTCTTCTAATGCTCTTGCATAAATCCCGAGTGAAAATAAGTACCCAAACGTATATGGGAAGTTGTAGAACGGAACCCCCGTAATATGGAAGTGTAGTTTGGAAGCCCAAAAGTATGGATAATATTCGGCCAAAGCTCCACTATAGGCTTGCTGTTGGGCTTGGTACATCAGTTCATTTAAGCGTTCGGTTGAGACCCATCCTTTTTTCCGCTCCTCATAAAAGGCGGTTTCAAATAGAAACCGGGCATGGATGTTCATGAGAAGCGCCACACTTCGTTGCAATTTATCTTCAAGTAGAGCTACTTTTTCTTCTTTTGTACGAGCTTCACGAACGGATGCATCGGCCACGATCATTTCAGCAAACGTAGAGGCTGTTTCAGCGACATTCATCGCATAAAAGCTATTTAACGGATGAACGCCTTTCATGGCATATTGGTGGAACGCATGACCTAATTCATGCGCCAATGTTGCAATGTTCCCAGGAGTTCCTGAGTAGGTCATAAAAATTCGAGACTGCCCGCTTTCAGGAAAACTTGTACAAAATCCACCCGGTCTTTTTCCTGGTCGGTCTTCGGCTTCAATCCACCGGTCCAAAAATGCATGTTCCGTAAAGTTTTGTAACTTTTTACCAAACTTACCGAAATGCCTAATAATAAATTCCGCCCCTTCTTGGTAAGACACCTTACCGGTTACCTTACCGACCGGTGCGTCTAAATCGTACCAAGCCACTTGGTCGATACCAAGTAACTCCGCTTTTCTTTGTAAATATCTCACAAGTGGTGCTTTATATTGTTCAATTTGTTTCCACATCATGTCTAGCGTTTCTTTTTCCATGCGGTTCAGATCAAGTGGTTCTTTTAAGACATCCTCCCATCCACGCTTTTTGTAAACAGCTAGTCGATAACCTCCAAGGTGGTTCAATGTTCTCGTGAACAGGTCGGCTTGATTTCCCCACGCTTTTTCCCATTCTTCGGCTACCTGTTTTCGTACCGTTCGGTCGGGATGAGAAAATTTATTAGACGCTTGGCCGACCGAAAGCTGTTCCACTTTTCCGTTTTCTTCAAACGGAATCGTCATTTTCGCGACGATATCGGCGTACATTTCTCCCCAACTATGATAGCCGTCGACCGATAAGGACTGAATTAACGTTTCTTCTTCCAGTGAAAGCTTTTCTTTGGCGCGTCTTCTTCTTTCATTTATTACAAACGATAGTTCCTTTAATTCTTCCCATTGAAGCCCTAGTTCCCATTCAGAATCATGAATCGAAACCAGTTTTTGATCCACGAGAGTTAAAATGTTATTCAATTCAGCATAAAGGGAAGTAACCGTATTTCCGAGCTGGCTTGCTTTTTTATCGGCTGTATTTTGTGCCTTTAAACAGTTCACAAATGCACTAGCCTCGCGTATCTTTGCTGCTACCGTTTTATACTCGTCTAATAGACTCGGCAATTGTTCCATTCCGTGACATTGCTCCGCATGGACGCGAAAACGATTCATCAGAGATTCCAGTTCCTTTAAATACTGCTTAAATTCTTCGGAATCACTTCCACCTAAAAAAAAGACGTCTAAATCCCATGTTTCTACATATTGATTTATTTTCATCCGTCTCCCCCAATTACTTTTATTTTATAGCCTATTTAAATATTACCATAATTTTCTTGAAGATTCGATCTATTCTAAAATTAAAAAGTAGACGCTGGAAGTGTTCCAGCGTCGTCCATTAACGATTAACCTTTGTTTTTTGCAAATCAACTGGGATAACGGCATCGGTCAGTTCTTGTTCTAGTTCGTCCGTGTACGTTTGTTTTTCATCTTGTGTCCAACCAAAATAAACATCCATTTCATCGATGACGGCTTGTTTCCATTGATGAACCCATTGGATATTGAAAAACAAAGCTCCGGTTCGGCGGATGAAAAAGTCGACCGGCTTGCAAACCATTTCTTCTTCTAAGGCGTACTTCAGTTGGGCATAGACCATAATTGGAAGGGTGCCTCCTTCATAAGACTGGGCGATTCGGAACAGGTGGTCGACATTGGAACCGTACATTTTCGCTAATTGCTTTCCTTCTTCTTCCGTGAGTCCATAACGAATCGCTTCTTTTCCTTTTTGTTCGATAAAATGCGGGAGGTTTTCCGAGCCCCCAACCTCTCCACCGGAAATCGGCAACCGCTTTGTTTGACATGGAGGAAACGGAGCACGTCCCTGTTGTTCCAATCGTTTAGCTACTAAATCCACTACGGTTTCGGCCATTTTCCGATAGCCCGTTAATTTTCCTCCGGCAATGGTGATTAAGCCGCTTTCTCCTTCCCAAATTTCGTCTTTACGGGAAATTTCGGACGGGTCTTTTCCTTCTTCGTATATGAGCGGTCGTACGCCCGCCCAGCTCGATTCCACATCTTGTTCCGTTACGTTAACGGAAGGGAACATGTAGCGAATGGCGTTTAACACGTATGCTCGATCTTCCGCGAGCATTTTTGGATGGGCCGGGTTATTGTCATAAAACGTATCCGTTGTTCCGACGTACGTTTTTCCATCCCGTGGAATCGCAAATACCATTCGTCCATCTGGTGTATCAAAATAAATCGCTTGCTTGAGCGGGAAGACCGATTGATCAATCACTAAATGAATCCCTTTTGTTAGACGGAGTTTTTTTCCATTTTTTGAATAGTCTTTGTTGCGAACGCGATCCACCCACGGTCCAGCGGCGTTGACAACGACATCCCCTTTAATCGCATACGTCTCGCCAGTTAACACGTCACAAACGTGAATCCCTTTCACTTGCTGGTTGACATAGATAAATTCTTCCGCTTTTGTATAATTGACACAAACTGCTCCTTTTTCCACCGCTTTTTTTATCACTTCAATCGTTAGGCGTGCGTCATCGGTTCGATATTCGACATAGTAGCCCCCGCCTTTGAGTCCTTCTTTTTTGAGCAGTGGTTCTTTTTGAATCGTTTCTTCTCGGGACAGCATTTTACGCCGTTCGGATTTTTTCACCCCTGCTAAATAATCGTAAACAAATAATCCAAGAGAGGTACTCCACTTACCGAACGTTCCCCCTTCATGAATCGGGAGCAGCATCCATTCTGGAGTGGTGACATGCGGGCCGTTTTCGTACACAATGGCACGTTCTTTTCCGACTTCAGCGACCATTTTGACTTCGAATTGTTTTAAATAACGTAAGCCTCCGTGGACGAGCTTCGTCGAACGGCTGGACGTTCCGGCAGCAAAGTCCTGCATTTCTACAAGCGCCACTTTCATCCCCCGAGTAGCCGCATCTAATGCAATACCTGCTCCAGTGATCCCACCACCAATCACGATCAGGTCAAATCGTTCTTGTTGCAAACGCTCTTTGAATGGTTGGCGTTTCATGCTAGTTCCTCCTTTGTTTCGGAAAAAAGCAAAAAGAGACCACCGTACATTATGACTACATCCATAATGTCGAATGGTCTCTCTTCGTCTCTTACCGAACTATGAACTTGTTACTTTTATAATAACATATTTTTATAGAAATGGAAACAACTTTCTTATTTAAACGCCATGGTTGCACGAACGGCTTTTTTCCATCCTTCGTAAAGGTTTGTACGCTCTTGTTCACTCATAGTTGGTTCAAACGAGCGGTCTAGATTCCATTGGCTCGCAATTTCTTCGCGGTTGTTCCAATACCCAACCGCAAGACCAGCTAAATACGCGGCCCCAAGAGCGGTCGTTTCGTTTACAACTGGACGCTCTACCGGTACATTGAGGATGTCGCTTTGGAATTGCATTAAGAAGTTATTTTTTACAGCCCCTCCGTCGACGCGTAGCGCTTTTAAGGAAATCCCGGAGTCTTTTTCCATGGCCGTTAACACGTCTTTCGTTTGGTAGGCTAATGATTCAAGGGTGGCACGAACGAAATGTTCTTTTTTCGTCCCGCGGGTTAATCCAAACACTGCTCCGCGTACATCGCTATCCCAATACGGTGTTCCAAGGCCGACGAACGCTGGAACGACATAGACACCCTCGGTTGATTCCACTCGAGTTGCATACATTTCACTATCTTTAGCTTCTTTAAACATGCGCAGACCATCTCGAAGCCATTGAATCGCAGAACCCGCCACAAAAATACTTCCCTCTAAGGCGTACTCCACTTTTCCATCAATGCCCCACGCTAATGTTGTTAATAAGCCATGATCCGAACGGACCGCTTTTTCCCCTGTATTCATGAGCATAAAGCAACCCGTTCCATACGTGTTTTTTGCCATTCCTTTTTCAAAGCATGCTTGACCGAACAGTGCGGCTTGTTGGTCCCCGGCTGCTCCGGCAATTGGCACTTTTTGTCCGAAGAAGTGTTCCGGAATGGTTGTACCATACACTTCTGAAGATGGACGCACTTCTGGTAACATCGATTTTGGCACATTTAATATGTCTAACAGTTCATCGTCCCATTGTAAGTCAAAAATATTGTACATAAGCGTCCGGGAAGCATTCGAATAATCGGTCACGTGAGCTTTTCCGCCAGAAAGCTTCCAAATCAGCCACGTATCGATCGTACCGAAAAGAAGGTCACCGTTTTCCGCTTTTTCCCGAGCGCCTTCGACATTGTCTAAAATCCATTTCACTTTGGTCCCCGAAAAGTACGCGTCGATAAGTAATCCCGTTTTTTGGCGGAACAGTTCGTCATACCCTTTTTCTTTTAATTCGTCACAAATATCCGCTGTTTGACGTGATTGCCAAACGATCGCATTGTATACTGGTTTCCCAGTATGTTTGTCCCAAACGACGGTTGTTTCGCGTTGGTTGGTAATCCCGATCGCTGCCACTTGCTCCGGCTTAACGTTCACTTCTGAAAGAACAGAAGCCATGACCGCTAAAATGGAACCCCAAATTTCATTCGCATCATGTTCGACCCAACCTGGCTTTGGGAAGTGTTGCGTAAATTCTTTTTGGGCCATGTGCACCACTTCCCCTTTTTGATTAAACAAAATCGCCCGAGAGCTTGTTGTTCCTTGGTCAAGAGCTAAAATATATTTTTCCATCCAAATCTACTCCTTTCTTACACAGAGATTTGTTTTGAGTGTGTTGAAGCGCTTACTTTCTTATCCAATAAAGAGGCAAGCATTAATACCAATACGATGGTAGCAAGCAACACCCAGAATGGTGTAACCATTTTACCTAAAAAGATTGCTTTATAGAATAAACCTCCAAACGAACCACCTAACAATGGTCCAACCACTGGTACCCAAGCGTACCCCCAGTTCGAGCTTCCTTTTCCAGGGATCGGAAGCACAAAGTGAGCAATGCGGGGACCTAAATCACGTGCCGGGTTAATCGCGTATCCAGTCGTTCCTCCAAGCGATAATCCGATGCTCACAATAAGGAATCCAACGATTAATGGGTTCAGACCTTCGGTAAATTCGTTAGCACCAATGGCTAAAATACTGACTACTAAAACAAATGTACCTATGATTTCGCTTATTAAGTTGGAAAAATAATGTGGAATCGCTGGTCCTGTAGAAAATACTCCTAACTTCGCTCCTGGATCATCGGTCACTTTCCAATGCGGGAAGTAGTGTAAAAAGACGATACATGCACCTATAAATGCACCAATCATTTGCGCAAGAATATAGTTTGGTACGTCACTCCATGGAAAATCGCCAGTAAACGCTAAAGCTAAGGTCACCGCTGGGTTGATATGAGCGCCGCTGATTTGACCAACGGCATAGACAGCAACCGCTACCCCAAGTCCCCATCCAAACGTGATGACGATCCATCCTGAATTATGCGCAAACGATTTTTTTAAACTAACTCCGGCACAAACACCTCCTCCTAAAATAATTAAAATAGCTGTTCCGACAATTTCTCCGAAAAATGCTGACATGTTAGTGACCTCCTTTTTTACTTTGATTAAAAAAAAGAGACACACGTACCCTACTCACCTAAGGAACTGTGTGTCTCCATTTCTCTAACACTATGTATTAACTTATCTATGATGTTAGTAGAATTTGTAAGCGTTGTCAATATACTTTCTCCAAAATTTTCAAATAAATTAATAATTTGGTTCGAAGTGTTTCCATAAATCAACGTTGGATGTCGTGATTGCACAGGCCCCGGCTTGTAAAATGGCATCTACTTCTTCCACCGTTTCAATCAGCCCACCAGCAATAATATTGATGCCGGTTTCTTGTTTTAGTTTTTGGACAACTTTCGGGACCACTCCAGGCAGGACTTCGATAAAGTGGGGTTCGGTTTTTTGGACGAGTTTAATGCTTTTTTCCATCGCTGAGGAGTCGATAATAAACGCACGTTGAATCGCGTAAACCCCCTTTTGTTTTGCTTTTATAATGACGTTTCCTTTCGTGGAAATGATCCCATACGGCTTAATTTCTTGGCAAACATACTCGGTTGCATACTCGTCACTTTTAAGCCCATGGATCAAATCCATGTGTAAAAACATTTGTTTATTGGCTTGTTTGGCGTATTGAAACACGCTCTTTAACATTCCTACATGCATGTCCAAAAAGACGCCGTATGTATAGTTCGTCCGGAGAAGGAGGTCAAAATCCTTCATCGACCGGACGGCGGGTAGTATTTGTTGATTAAATATTGGCATTTCCTTACCTCCTTATACTTTTTCATGACGATTGATAATCATTTCGGTTATTTCGGATAGTTTCATAGCAGGAATTCCTTCTTCTTCCAGCATCTCCGGTAAAATATTTTTTAAGAAATATTGAACACAATGTAAATCATCATACTGGCAAATGGTGTCTAACGCCTCTTGGTACATTTCTAAAAAGAGCGGCTCTGGATTCCCTTTTTGAATTTCTCCAAACGACTCGTACAACAAGTCAATTTTATCCGCTACCGCTAAAATTTTTCCTTCTAAGGTGTCGTCTTTGGCTTCCGTAAAGCGGCGGAAGTATACATCCTGATACTCCTTCGGAAACTCTTTTAAAATAAACTTTTCCGTCATTTGTTTTTCCACTTGGTTAAAAAGTTCTTTTAATTCGTTGGAGGCATATTTGACCGGTGTCTTAATATCTCCAGTGAACAACTCTGGATAATCGTGGTTGAGTGCTTTTTCATATAACGCTTTCCAATCGACCGTACGCCCCATTTGTTCTTCGACCGTTCCTAAAAACTGAGCGATTTTTGTTACTTTAAACGAATGGCTCGCCACAGAATGACTTTGATATTTAAACTTCCCTGGACAGCGATATAATTCTTCTAAATCAGATAAACTTTTAAAATAGTTATGAATTCCCATTGATGTACCCCCTTTGCTGTAAAATTTTAAGAGATTGTAGCACATGAAATCCTTTTCAGACAAATGTTTTATTAGTTTATGAAAAGGGAGAACATATGGAAATTGATGATTTGCTCATATTTGAGTATTTTGCTCTTAAATGATCGATTTTTTCTCGTAATTTCGTGACGGTTTCCCATAAATTTGAAATTTTTGCTCGTAATTTAGACGTTTTACTCATAAAGTTCAACTTTTCCCACAAAAATTCGATGCGAAACTCATTAGATGCTGCGTTTTGCTCATTAATTCGTATATTTGCTCCTAAATCATGAATTTTTTCTCATAAATTCGCGAAGGTTTCCCATAAAGTTAAAATTTTTGCTCGTAATTTAGATGTTTTGCTCATAAAATTTATCTTTTTCCCAATTTGATAGAAATGCTGCTTTGGATGCTGGGCTTTGCTCATAAATTCGATTTTTGCTCCTACATGATAAATTCTTTCTCATATCTTCGCGGAGTTTTCCCGTAAATTTGGAATTTTTACTCATAATTAGACATTTTGCTCATAAAATTAAACTTTTTCCCACAAAATATTTTTTTTAATTGATAGAAATTCACTGGATGCTGGGCTTTGCTCATAAATTCGTATTTTTGCTCCTACATGATAAATTCTTTCTCATATTTTCGCGGAGTTTTCCCATAAATTTGGTATTTTTACTCATAATTAGACATTTTGCTCATAAAATTAAACTTTTTCCCACAAAATATTTTTTAAAATTTGATAGAAATTCACTGGATGCTGGGTTTGCTCATAAATTCGATTTTTGCCCCTACATGATAAATTCTTTCTCATATTTTCGCGGAGTTTTCCCATAAATTTGGAATTTTTACTCATAATTAGACATTTTGCTCATAAAATTAAACTTTTTCCCACAAAATATTTTTTTTAATTGATAGAAATTCACTGGATGCTGGGCTTTGCTCATAAATTCGTATTTTTGCTCCTACATGATAAATTCTTTCTCATATTTTCGCAGACTTTTCCCATAAATATGAAATATTTGCTCGAAATTTAGACGTTTGCTCATAAAATTCATCTTTTTCTCACAAAATATTTTTTTAAATTTGATAGAACTTCTACTTTTATTTGGCTCCTAACTAATGAAATTTTGCTCATAACTTTGAGAAAGATTTCCAAATTTTGCTCATATCAAATTTTAAAAAGATGTAGTTTCTCATAAAAAATTTGAAGGAATTTTTATCAACATATCGAAATCAGAAGTAGAAAGGAGGAATGAAGTTTGATTATTAAACCTAGAGGTATTCCACTACGTATAGAACAAAATGCAGCTTTATTACGTAGACTTGTAAAACATCATCCGAAGCGATTAGACATTGAAGAAGATTTATCCAAACGAATCGCTGGCTTTCGCGGTGAACAACGGATAGACTACCAATTAAAACTACTACCTCAAGAAGATTATGATTTGTTTTTTGATTTACGATTAACCGATCACATCGCTTTTTTTCAATTAGATACCCTCATTGTTTCCCCTTATTTTTGTGCTATTCTCGAAGTCAAAAACATTTCCGGCACCCTCCAATTTGATTCCCAGTTCCAACAAATGATACGGATTTATGATGAAAAAGAAGAACGGTTTCCAAACCCCGTATTACAAGTGAAAAGACAACAGCTTCAGTTCGAACGTTGGTTAGCCCTTCACCAACTTCCTCCCGTTCCGATCGAATATGCAGCGGTTATTAGTAATTCCTCTACTATACTAAAATCTTCTTCAAACAGCCGTTTTTACGATGAAAAACGAATGATCCTTGACGAAGGAATATTAGAACAAATCGGAAAATGGTCGAAAATGTATAAAAAAAGAATGTTATCGTTGGATAACCTCAATCGATTGAAAAAGCTATTATTAAAGCACCATACTCCTTACCGGGTAAATATTTTAACGTTGTATAACATTGATTCCAAAGACATATTACGAGGGGTCATTTGTCCAAAATGTAGCCATGGACCGATGAAGCGGATTTTTGGAAAATGGCACTGTTCCAATTGTTTAACAACCTCTAAATCTACGCATATTCAAGCATTGTACGATTACTTTTTACTGTTTCAGCCGACTATTACGAATAAACAATTGCGTTCCTTTCTCCTTCTTCATGACCGTCATCACGCCAAATATTTGTTAAAACAATTACATCTCTCATCCAAAGGTCACAACAAAGATCGAGTATATTTCCTTCATGAAGAACTCTTTTCTCAATTAGGATATTCGAATGTCTTACAAACTCAGAAGTCTTGATAACAAGCTCCTCTTTTATAACTTACTCCGACTCATTTGTCTACGGTATTCCATCGGCGTCATTCCTTCTGTTTTTTTGAACAGCCGGGAAAAATACGTCACATCTTCGATCCCGACTTCTTTGGCAATGGCGGAAATTTTCAGATTAGTAGTTGAAAGTAGGCGTTTTGCTTTGGACAAGCGATAGTATGTTAGATATTGCATCGGGCTCATCCCCATCGTCTTTTGCATACATCGCGTCATATAATCGGGATGAAAATGTAATTGGCGAGATACATCTTTCATTTGAATCGGCTGCTGATAATGCCTATGAATATAGGATATGACTTGTTCGCAGACGTTTTCAGACGCACTCGGAATATGAATCGCCTGCTTTTGCAATTGGAGTAAAAATTCATAGAACACCATTTGCTGTTTTAACGCATAATCGACCGTTTGTTCTTCCGGCAGTCGGACTAATTGTATTAACAGCTGCTCCACGACTTCTTTTCGCGAAAGCTTTCCGTACTGAGGAAGGTGCATTTGATATCGGGCTGGTTCAACAAAGGTCGCCTCTTTTTCAAAAATATCTCCCCAACTAATTTCTTTGTCTTCTACCACTTGATAGTCGTGTTCAAGCATAAAATGCACCCAAATAAAATCGGTATCTTCCGTACACGGTCGATGACCAAAATGCTCTCGTTCTGGTAAAAGAATCATATATTCACCTTCAGCTACTGTATATGACTCGTTTTTTTCCGTCATAAATAAGGTCCCTTTTTGGACGTACAACAGATCAAACACCGAAAACGTACGTTTAAAATGCTTTTTTCCCTTAAGAAAAGTTGCTTCTCCCCCTTTAATGAACGTGGGAAATGGAGGAGCAGTAAACACAATCAGCGCCATCTTCACTCACCTTTTAGGTCGGAATAATCCAAATCATATCGTTTCCATCTCTTTCTATTATAAGCACTCCTAAGTACACTGAGAATAGTTTGCACGTCGGAATTCTCAAAAGGAGTGGACAGCATGAAGAACGTAAAAAACCTGTCCTTGTTTGCCATTACGTGGCCGATTTTCATTGAAATTTTACTCCATATGCTGATGGGGAACGCCGATACGTTAATGTTAAGCCAATACTCAGACGAATCCGTAGCAGCTGTAGGAGTTGCGAATCAAATTTTATTTGTCGTCATCGTTATGTTTGGTTTTATTGCTACGGGGACTTCTGTGTTAGTTGCTCAGCATTTAGGGGCTAAGGAAAATCAAGAAGCGGAAGAAGTCTCTAGAGTATCGATTGTCGGAAACTTACTGTTCGGACTCCTTCTTAGTGTATGTTTAATTGTTTTTGGGGAATCCATTCTACAGTTGATGAAGCTACCAAGAGAATTATTTACTGAAGCTTACGGGTATTTACTCATTGTTGGTGGTTTCTCATTTGTGCAGGCACTGATTATGACCATGGGAGCGATTTTAAAAAGCAATGGGTATACTCGAGATACGATGTACATTACGATTGGGATGAATCTGCTCAACGTGCTTGGCAATTACTTGTTCATATTCGGACCGTTCGGGTTTCCGGTGTTAGGTGTTCAAGGGGTGGCCATTTCCACGACCGTAAGCCGTGTGCTGGCAATGGGAGTCCTGTTTGTTTTACTCCTTAAACGAACGAGCTTGTCAATCCGGCCCTCTCTATGGTTCCCTTTACCGGTGCGCCATGTGAAAAACTTATTAAAAATCGGGATTCCATCCGCAGGAGAACATTTATCGTACACCTCATCCCAAATGCTCATTATGTACTTTATTACGATGATGGGTACCGAAGCAATTACAACGAGAATCTATACTCAAAATATCATGATGTTTATTTTTTTATTTGGCGTGGCGGTTAGTCAAGGAACGCAAATTATCATCGGACATTTAGTCGGGGCTAAGGCTTTTCAAGAAGCGTATGATCGGTGTTTAAAAAGTTTAAAGCTTGCAATCACCATTGCTATTGCCATGGCGATTGGTGTATCCATGTTTTCAGATACGCTTTTTTCTATCTTCACTTCGAACGATCACATTATTCAAACCGGGGGTACACTTTTATTATTAACGATAATTTTAGAACCAGGCCGCTCGTTTAACTTGGTCATCATTAATGCGTTACGGGCAGCAGGAGATGTGAAACTTCCTGTATACATGGGAATCTTGTCTATGTGGGGACTGAGTGTACCCATTTCCTATTTCCTTGGTATTGAGTTTGGCCTTGGGTTAATCGGGATTTGGATCGCCTTTATCATAGACGAATGGATTCGCGGACTCGTCATGCTTTGGCGTTGGCGGACGAGAGTGTGGGAACAAAAATCCTTTGTGAAGGCGGAGCTTAAAATAACTTAATGGCAAGTTATTTCAGTGTCGGGGAAAGAAGCTAAAATCAGGTTGATGAGTAAATTATACGGGTTATGGGAAATTTTTTGATATAGGAGAAAAGATTTCAAGATTATGAGTAAAAACTTTTGATTTATGAGAAAAAATTTCGATTTTATGAGAAATAATTTCAAGTTTATGAGAAAAACTCCAACTTTATGGGTAATCAATCCAAGTTATGAGCAAAAATTCCTACTTTATGAGAAATAACTCAAGTTCATAAGAAAAATCTCTACTTTATGAGAACTAAATTCAAATTTATGAGCAAAAATTCCTACTTTATGAGAAATAACTCAAGTTCATGAGAAAAATCTCTGCTTTATGAGAACTAAATTCAAATTTATGAGCAAAAATTCCTACTTTATGAGAAATAACTCAAGTTCATGAGAAAAATCTCTGCTTTATGAGAAATACATGCAAGTTTATGAGCAAAAACTTTCAATTTATGAGAAAAAATTTCGATTTTATGAGAAAAACTCCAACTTTATGAGTAATCAATCCAAGTTATGAGCAAAAACTTCTACTTTATGAGAAATAACTCAAGTTCATGAGAAAAATCTCTGCTTTATGAGAAAAACATGCAAGTTTATGAGCAAAAACTTTCAATTTATGAGAAAAAATTTCAAGTTTATGAGAAAAAAACTCCAACTTTATGAGTAATCAATCCAAGTTATGAGCAAAAACTTTCAATTTATGAGAAAAAATTTCGATTTTATGAGAAAAACTCAAACTTTATGAGAAATATATTCAATTAAGAGAAAAATTTTAGTTATAAGCAGGGCTTTTACCCTGCTTTTTGATTTTTTGCACATCAGAACAATTCTCGTTCGTATGTCATTGTTCTTACATTAATCATTCTCTTCATTATTTTGATTTCTGCGTTCCGTTTCGATTGCTTCAAAGGTGTTCAATTGGGGGGAGCCGTTTTTTTGTTTGGCGTTGTTGTTACGCTGAGCATTCGCGTTCCCTTTTTTCGTTCGTCCCATGATGATGCCTCCTTTCAACTCTTATCGATTGTAGTGTTACCTTCTTAGCAGATGTTATACTTTTATTTTGCTTGACATAATGTTATTATGTTCAACTTATTTCAGTTGATTGAAAATTATATGTCAACAAAAAAACCGACAATTTCAGGAATAACTGAAACTGCCGGTTGTTTATATTACATCACACGCTTAAACATTTTTTCTAGTTCATATGTGGAGAAATGAACGATAATCGGGCGACCGTGCGGACAAGTAAACGGATCGGACGATTGCCGTAATTCATCGAGCAGCGCTTGTATTTCATCCGGACGTAAATATTGGTTCGCTTTAATCGAAGCTTTACAGCTCATCATAATGGCCGCTTCTTCACGCAATTTTTTCACGTCCACTTTTTTCATTTGCAGGACTTGTTCGATCATTTCTTCGATAATCGACTGTTCTTCCCCTTTAGGAAACCATTGCGGATGCGACCGGACGATAAAACTATGGTGTCCAAACGGTTCTAAAAAGACGCCGACTTTTTCAAGTTCTTCGCGGTGCTCCATGATCTTGACGTATTGGTCGTTCGAATATTCGAGCGTTAGCGGAACTAATAGTTCTTGTAATTCGTTCGTTACTTGGCCGACTTTTTCCCTGTAGTATTCGTATTTAATCCGCTCTTGCGCGGCATGTTGGTCGATAATGTACAGACCGTTTTCGTTTTGCGCTAAAATGTAAGTTCCGTGCATTTGTCCAATCGGATATAACGGGGGAACGCGAGAGCTTTTGGGCTCTTCTTTTTCTGTTTCTGCTGCTTGTTTTTGTAAAAGCGGTTCTTCTTGACTAACAACCGATTCGGCAGCAAAATCCGTCATGATTGGCTCAAGATGTTCCTTTGTCTCGCTTCTTTCGTCTTCTTTTGTCATCGATGAAAACAAAGGCTTCGTCTCTTGAACGACTGGCGCTTCTTTCTCCTTAGGCGGTTCACTTTTGACTGGTGAACGATCCGGTAAATGGTCTAAGTCAAACGATGCTTGTTCCGTTTTCGGCTGCGGTTTGCGAATTGTTGACGTAACCGACGGAATAAGTTCTTGTTGTTTTAACGCTTGTTGAATCGTCTTGGTTACTAATTCAAAAAGCTCTTGCTCTTTACTTAACCGCACTTCCATTTTGGATGGGTGGACGTTCACATCGACTAAAATCGGATCCATTTCAATCGATAGAAGAACAATTGGATACCGCCCGATTGGTAATAACGTATGATAGCCTTCTTGCACCGCTTTCGCAAGAACATAATTTTTAATGAAGCGACCGTTAATCATCGTTGAAATATAGTTACGGGAGGCACGCGTCACTTCCGGCAAGGTAATATACCCTTTAACGGTAAAATCAAGAGATTTCGCTTCAATCGGAATCATTTTTCGAGCGACGTTTGTCCCATAAATGGAAGCGAGAACTTGCCGTACATCTCCGTTTCCGGAAGTCTGCAGGAGGGTCCGGCCATTATGGCGTAGTCGGATGGACACTTCTGGATGAGCAAGAGCCAGCCGGTTCACCACATCGGTAATATTTCCGAGCTCCGTATGAATCGTTTTCATATATTTGAGTCGCGCCGGTGTGTTGTAAAACAAATCGGTGACCGTAAAATCGGTCCCTTTTCGACTGGACGTCCGCTCATGTAAAACAACCTTGCCTCCTTCGATCCGAACGTGGGTCCCAGCTTCTTCCCCCGTGCTCGTTTTGACTTCCACACACGACACGGAGGCGATACTAGGCAAGGCTTCGCCGCGGAATCCTAACGTCCGAATGCGAAACAAATCGTTTTCGTCTTTGATTTTACTGGTGGCATGGCGTTGAAACGCAAGGAGCACATCATCCGGCTCCATCCCGTCCCCGTTATCAAGAACACGAATTTTTTGCAATCCCGCTTCTTCCACATCAATTTCGACGATTGTACTATTCGCATCAATCGCATTTTCGACCAACTCTTTTACCACGGATGCCGGCCGTTCGACGACCTCACCGGCGGCAATTTTGTTCGATAACGCGTCATCGAGCTGTCTAATTTTTCCCATGCTGTCCCCCCTATCTTTGAAAAATTAAACGTCATTTTATTTTCTTATGCAATTCGTAAAGCGTGTTTAACGCTTGAATCGGTGTCATGTCTAATATATCGAGCGCCTTTATCGCTTCGAGTACTTGTTTTTCTTTGGACGACAGCGTCTGTTTTTCTTTTTTGACTGGTTCGTCAAAGAACGACAATTGTTCGATCGGTTCGGTTGTCTCTACTGCTTCACGTTTCGGAGATTGATCAAATGTTTTTTCAACAACAGGTTTTTCCCCTTGTTCAAATGTTGCTAAAAGTTCATTCGCCCGCTGAATGATTTGATCTGGAAGTTGAGCTAGCTCGGCAACATGAATGCCGTAGCTTTTATCCGCTGCCCCTTCTTTAATTTTGTGCAAAAAGACGACTTTTCCGTTTTGTTCGATGGCGCTGACATGGACGTTTTTCAGTTTGTCTAATTCGTTTTCTAACACCGTTAATTCATGGTAGTGGGTAGAGAATAACGTTTTCGCCCCGATATGTTCATGAATGTATTCGATCATCGCTTGTGCTAGTGCCATTCCATCGTACGTGCTTGTTCCGCGTCCAATTTCGTCAAAGAGAATTAAACTGTTTTGGGTGGCGTTGGAGATTGCGTTATTTGCTTCGAGCATTTCAACCATAAACGTACTTTGACCGGAAATGAGGTCATCAGCTGCCCCAATACGGGTAAACACTTGGTCAAAAATCGGCAGATCCGCTCGTTTAGCAGGAACGTAACAACCGATTTGAGCTAAAATCGCCGTTAAGGCAATTTGACGCATGTACGTACTTTTACCCGACATGTTTGGTCCCGTAATTAACAGCATTTCGCGCTCGCGGTCCATATAACAATCGTTCGGAACGTATTCTTGGGAACGCATCACTTTTTCGACTACCGGGTGACGCCCTTCTTCGATGACAAGACGGCGTTCTTCATTAAATGTTGGTCGAACGTAGTGTCTTTCTTCACTGACTGTCGCAAAGCATTGCAACACGTCGATTTCGCTTACTACTTTTGCCAACTGCTGCAGGCGTGGAATAAACGGTTTTACATATTCACGCAACTCCACGAATAACTCGTATTCAAGCTGCATGCTTTTTTCTTCTGCTTGTAAAATAAGCGCTTCTTTTTCTTTTAGTTCTGGTGTAATAAACCGTTCGGCATTTGTTAACGTTTGTTTTCGTTCATAACGCCCTTCTTCTAACAAGTGCAAGTTTGCTTTCGTCACTTCAATGTAATAACCGAATACCCGGTTGTACCCAATTTTTAATGACTTAATCCCCGTCCGTTCGCGTTCTTCACGTTCGAGTTGCGCAATCCAGCTTTTCCCGTTTTTGCTCGCATCGCGATACGTATCGAGTTCTTGATGATATCCTTCGCGAATAATGCCCCCTTCTTTCACGCTTAACGGTGGTTGGTCCACTAGGGCACGTTCCAGACGATCAGTCATCTCTTCTAGTGGATCCATGTTATCTGCAAGCTTGTCCGCCTCATCGTTTCCAAGTTGACGAAGGACGGATTGAATCGCTGGAATTTGCTGTAGCGAACGGCGTAATTGCACTAAATCCCGAGCGTTGACGTTACCAAAAGCGACACGTCCAGCTAACCGTTCTAAATCGTACACTTCTTTTAATAATTCGCGAAGATCTTGGCGCTCAAAATAATGCTCTTTCAACGCTTCTACTAAAGTTAAGCGGCGTTCAATTTCTTGAAGGTCCAATAGTGGACGGTCGATCCATTGTTTTAACAGACGGCCGCCCATCGCGGTCATCGTGTCATCTAAAAGCCAAAGAAGCGAACCTTTCCTACCTTTCGTGCGAATTGTTTCCGTTAATTCTAAGTTGCGTTTGGAAAAATAATCGATTTTCATGTATTGATGAATGTGGTATGGGGCTGCTTCTTGTAAATGGTCTAGGCTTCGTTTTTGGGTACGGAACAAATAGTTTAATAGTCGCGCAACCGTAACGCGCATTTTGTCTTGGGTTAGCGGCGTTAACAAATGGGAAAAGGCGTCGCGAACGGACTCGTCGTCTTCAAACGAAATGGTTACTACCGATCGCTCGCGCATTGCTCGCTGAAGTTCTCCGTCAAACGAGGAGGCAACAACGACTTCTTTCGCTCCTAGTGTAGCTAATTCATTTAATACCAAGTCAAAGGAACCGTTTAACAATGTGACTTTATGCTCACCGGTCGTTAAGTCAATGGCCGCTAATCCGTACGTGTTGTCCGAAAAATCACTGACTGTCGCGATAAAGTTGTTTTCTTTGTCGGCAAGTCCTTTTCCTTCCATCACCGTTCCCGGGGTGATGAGTTGAACGACTTCCCGTTTGACGACCCCTTTTGCTTGCTTTGGGTCTTCGGTTTGTTCACAAATTGCGACTTTATATCCTTTTTCAATGAGCTGCTCAATATAGCTGGATGCCGAATGATAAGGGACACCACACATCGGAATCCGTTCGTCCCCACCGTCGCGGCTCGTTAATGTAATTTCCAGTTCTTGAGCTGCTTTCACTGCATCATCAAAAAACATTTCGTAAAAATCGCCTAAACGAAAAAATAAAAAGGCATCTTGATAATCTGCCTTGATTTGTAAGTATTGTTGAATCATCGGCGTGTATTTGGCCATATATGTCTAACCCTTTCTATTAACGTACTCATCTCTCGAATTTACATTATATCATACTTTTTCTATCACTCTTTAAAAAACAAATTGGATAGACGTTGAAGGAAAATTGTGCCATAATAAAAAGTCTGAATTTTACGTTTTTATGTGAGGAGAGTTTCCATGTCCGTTGTATTTCATGAAATGAACCACGAAAAATTTATGAAAGAAGCATTAAAAGAAGCCGAAGAAGCAGCGAAACGGGGCGACCGTCCGATCGGATGTGTGATTGTCCATGAAAATCGTATCATCGCCCGAGGCTCGAACCGCTTTTCCACATTAGACAGTAAAATTGCCCACGCGGAAGTATTGGCAATGCATCAATGCGCCTCTTTTTTAAAAAAATACTCATATGATTGCGTCTTATACACAACGTTAGAGCCTTGTATCATGTGTTTAACGACCATTGTGATGGCCAACATTCCGTACGTCGTCTTTGGCTGTCACGATCGATATTTCCAACTAGATAAATTTATCCAAGCGAATCCCTACATCGAAAAACGAATAAAAGCCTATAAGGGAGGGGTACTTGCGGATGAATCTTATCAACTAATTCACACATATTACCCAGAAATGGCCGAGCTCATATCTACAGGAAAGAAGCCATTAGGCTATGGGAGGAAGTAAGAAGAAAGAAAACCGAAGCAAAAAAGTCACTTCAGAAAGTGAATGGTGTATTAATTTACAAATGGCGCATGAAATGTGTTCATGCGGTGTCATCGTTCCGAAAGCCCATTGAGACCGTATTTGACGAGGAATGGATGTTAACCTATAAATCGTGATGCGATCCCGTTTCTTTTCCAATGGCTTTTTTCTAAACGTTTGTTCCTAATAAACAAGCATTCTTTTAATATAATAGAAATGGTATAATATACCAAAACGAGGTGAAAAGATAATGTATATCGGTGACATCATTTATCAGTTATTTACAATTTTGATCCCTATCGTGTTTATCGTCGCAATTATATTTTTTGTTCGTTCATCAAAGAAAAGGAAAGAGCAATTGGATAGAATTGAGAAAAAATTGGATAAAGTGTCAGGACAAGCACCTAAGCAATAGACGAAACAAGCTCGGCTTCAACAAGTCGAGCTATATACATTTTCCCTATTTTTTAATACGACGGCCTCTTTTCATAAGGCTCAAGCGTGCCAACGATTGCCTTCTTTTGATCTTCTATCAAACTACGAATTACGCCTTGTGAGATTTCTTCATGAGTCAGCCATCTAGAATGGTTTCCTTCTAACACAAAGCCTAAATACACTTCACGATACAAACAGTTTGGCGGCAATTGAATCGTTTCTTGCTGGAAATACCGTCGGCTCCCTTTTACATGGTAAAGAAGCCATTGCTCCGTTTCAGTTGCTATAAGTTGACTCATAACTTCTAAATTGTCATTCGATTGACTCCAGCTCACAACTAAATTAATGGGTCCATATTTGTTCATTGTTTGACGGAGCTGATTTTTAACCGACTCATAGTCCGTATAATCAACGACAAGGTTTGTTATTCGCTCAGGATATGGCGCTCGTTCGTTCAGACGCTGATGTTTTTTTCCATTGCGTCCGATAACCGAAACATGATACCCGTTGTTTGTAAGCCACAAGCATACGTCCGCTAACATGCCGGTCCCCCCAACGACGAGCGCGTGTGTTCTTTTTTTCATATGTATCACCTCGAATGACGGAAAATTCCTACATTTTTTATTGTAACATTTATTTTCTAATCACCAATCTATACTTCTTTCATGCTCCCTCTAAGGGACAACTACCATCTAATTTTTTTTATTTATCAAACAAGAAAAAAACTAGGAAGATTACCTTCCTAGCCGGTTAACGTTCTTTGGAACTTTCTAAAAACTCAGGATTAATTTCTTCTTCTAATTCGTCGTCATCAACGTCATCGAAATCCCAATCATCATCGTCGCTAAAGTTACCTTGGGTAATGTTTACGACGACTTTTGTTTCACCGATGACTTCGGCTAAAAATTCTCTTTCTACGTTGACAACAATCTTGTTTCCTTTGGCAATTTCCGCCTCGACGCAGTTAGGCTGTTGTATCACACGGGCAACGACTTCTTTGTCATCAATGACATCTGAATCACGGTATCTCAGTTTGATTACATCTGCATAATCCACCGTTTCGGTGACAACGCTTGTTTTCGTGTTGTCATGATGAGAATACCAGACGTTAATATCGTATTGGCCAACAATTTCCACCTTTTTCCCTTGTTTCCGTGCACGGTAGGAATGATTAATAATCCAGCAGCCTAATATGCTCGAAGGTGGATGGGGTGGATTAATCGTATGATTGGATTGCGTGAATTTACGTCCTTTTGCGACGATTGATTTTGTAATAATCTCTCTGTAATCTGCCATCGAGCGAACCCTCCTCATTCAATTTCATATCATCTTATGTGGGACAAATGACAAATGTGCGATGAAGAAACCTAAAGATAATGACATACATTCGGTCATAATTCATTGTATGCGCCTTTTTCGGAAAACTTCACTAATCTATAAAGAAAATTATGTACAAAAAACACCTCCATCTTTTTTGAAGTGGAGGTGTTTACACATTTTACGCTGCTTTCGCTTGTTTTTCTTCCGCATTATTTTTTACAAACATATAAAGCGAAGCACTAAAAATGATGAGATAGCCGATGATACTGAATAGATCTGGTGTTTGACCGAAAATAAACATACTTAACAGCGTGGAAAAAACAATATTCGAATAAAAAAAGATAGATATTTCTTTTGCCGGAGCAAATTTATAAGCCATCGTAATGCCAAATTGACCAAGGGTAGCAAAAACTCCCGCTAACAAGAGATAGATCCATTGCTCAAGTGTCATCGGTACGTAGGTAAAAAGAACAAATGGCAGCATCATGATCGTCGTGAAAAAGGAAAAGTAAAAGACAATCGTATAATATTTTTCCCTGTTCCCTAGCGCACGTAACACCGTATACGCACCAGCAGCAAACACGGATGAAGCAATTCCGGCTGCATACGGGATAATATCCACGTTAAATTGCGGTTTGATGACAAACAATGTACCGAGAAAGGCAATGATAATCGCCGTCATTTGAAAAGGTTTTGCTTTTTCCTTTAAAAATATAGCGGAAAAAATAATTAATAAAAACGGACTTAACTTGTTAAGCATATCCGCATCCGACAGGACTAAATGGTCAATTGAATAAAAATAAAACAAGATGCCGAGCATACCAAGGATGGAGCGAAGTAATAACAGTGGTTGATTTTCTTTATTTCCAAAAAGCCGTTCGCGATGATACACCACCATCCCAAAAGCAACGAGAGCTGATACCGCATTTCGAAATAACGTTTTTTGTACGGTCGGTAAATCGCCTGATAACTTGACAAAGGCGGACATCATCGCAAATCCAAAGGCAGATAAAAGTAATAATAAAACGCCTTTATTCCGATCACTCATGCTGTTCTTCCTCTCCATGAATAACTTCACCACTATACGATAACAAAAAGACCATCCATTGACAAAAAGTAGGATTTTCCTATTTTTTGTAAAATGCTGCTATGTTATATGTCAAAGTTGATTTTTAGCAAGTGATTCACACGGCGGCGACTCCAGCGGGAACAAGAAGCCGCAAGACCCTTACTTGAGCGTAGCGAGGGAAGCGGCTTGTGTCTTGCCCGCGGAAAGCGTCCGCCACAAGCGAAATGTATAAATATCAAAGTATCGTTTAACAGAACCCTGTAAAAAATCCCCCACAGACTTTTCTGTGAGGGAATGACAAATTAACTGCAGCTACCAGGGTAGCTATTTTTTACTTTGGCACCTGTTTCACCACGGAGAAGGTCGCCACCTGTGGATAAAATGATTTCGTCTGTTACAGTATTTGAAATCGTTGAAGCGACAATTTGTAGCAAATCGTTTACTTCCACTTGCGATTGCTTAAATTCTTGAACAATTGGCAGTTCATCTAATTCCTTTTCGATTTTCTCAATTTTTTCTTCCACCATTTTTAACGCTTCTGTTTTCCCGTAATGCTGGAAGTTCACTGCTTGCTTTTGTAAGCTTTTCAGACTGGCAATTAGCTCACGTACTTTTTGATTTTCGTGAATTTGTGCTTCCGCGCGTTTAAAAAAGTCAACTTCTTCGGTTTCGGCAATCATTTTCGCTAACTCTTTGGCGCGCTCCATAATTTCATCTTTTGTATATTTGGCCATTTTTATTTCACCTCGATTGCTTCTTCCACCATTTCCCCGTCAAGAGTCCATGTTTTCGCTTTTGTAATTTTTACTTTTACCAGCTGACCAATCGCTGATTTTGGTCCTTTAAAGTTAACGAGTTTGTTTTTACGAGTGTAACCCGCTAAAATGTCTGGGTTATTTTTAGATTCACCTTCCACAAGAACTTCGACGACTTTTCCTTCGTATTCTTTCATTTTCTTCGCGGAAATTTCGTTTACAAGGTTATTAAGTCGTTGCAGACGTTCTTTTTTTACTTCCATTGGCACGTTATCTTTCATTTTCGCCGCAGGAGTTCCTTCACGTGGTGAGTAAATGAACGTATAAGCAGAGTCAAATTCTACTTCACGATATAAAGATAACGTTTCTTCGAATTGCTCTTCTGTTTCATTCGGGAAGCCGACGATAATGTCAGTCGTTAACGCTACATCCGGAATCGCTTCTTTAATTTTACGAACGAGCTCTAAATATTGCTCGCGCGTATATTTACGAGCCATAATTTTTAAAATATCACTAGATCCAGATTGAACTGGTAAGTGAATGTGCTCAACTAAGTTTCCGCGTTTCGCTAAAACTTCGATTAGACGATCGTCAAAGTCACGTGGGTGGCTCGTTGTGAAACGAATTCGCGGGATATCGATTTTGCGTAATTCATCCATTAAGTCACCTAAACCGTATTCCATATCTTCAAAGTCTTTACCATACGCGTTTACGTTTTGACCAAGAAGGGTGATTTCTTTATAACCTTGAGCTGCTAAATGACGTACTTCTTGGATAATGTCTTCTGGACGACGGCTACGCTCTTTACCACGTGTATACGGAACGATACAGTACGTACAGAATTTATCGCATCCGTACATAATGTTAACCCATGCTTTAATGTTTCCTTTACGTACTTTCGGTAAGTTTTCAATTACGTCTCCTTCTTTTGACCATACTTCGACGACCATTTCCTTAGACATGTAGGCCTCATTTAAAATGTAAGGAAGACGGTGAATGTTGTGCGTACCGAAAATCATGTCCACATATTGATATTGTTTTAAAATTTTATTAACCACTGACTCTTCTTGAGACATGCATCCACAAACCCCAAGAAGAAGGTCAGGATTTTCCATTTTTAATGGTTTTAAGTGGCCAATTTCACCGAACACTTTATTTTCCGCATTTTCACGGATGGCGCACGTGTTTAATAAAATCACGTTCGCATCTTCTGGACGGTCAGTTGGCTCATAGCCAAGCTCCATAAAAATACCGGCCATGACTTCCGTATCGTGTTCGTTCATTTGGCAACCATACGTACGGATGTAGAATTTACGCCCGTTCCCCATCCCTCTAAATTCTTCAGGAATTTCGAAGTCTTTATGATATTTGACTTCTTCTTTCCCGCGTTTTTTTGCATCTTTTAAGGATGGAGGAATATATACTCTTTCAAAATATTTACTGTAATCCTTCTCGGATTTTTTGTCCGATGGATTCACAGGGTTCACTTGTTGTGATTCTAAACGTTGTTTCTCGTTCATGAAAAATCCCCTTTCTAATGCAAAACTAAACAGGCATAAATATGCCCGTCATATTATTGTATAATATTCGTCAACATTTTTCACGCCCGAATTTTAGAAAATCATCAAACAACCACCTATACTACTAATCATCACCAATGAGCCAGTGATTCAAACATGATGTGCTTAATTCCCATATAGTATAAAATGTCTGTTGGCATTTGACAATCATCGAAGCCGTATTGTCGTGAATTGTTCACTTTTTATGAAGGCTGAGTACCACGATACAAAAAGAAAAGTGCCATGATCAAACAAATAGCCCCCGCTACTCGATACCCGTTAAATGCTATTTTCTGACTGCCAAACCAGCCGAATGTGTCAATGAGAATACTAGAGATGACTTGCCCGCTCATGACCGCAATGATGGTGGTGGCTACTCCTAGCTTAGGTACGGATATAATGACAAAAACAACAAAGCCAGTCCCTAACAATCCGCCAAGTAATAACCAACGAGGGACTTGTAAAAATTGACCGAGAGCACCTTTACCAAAAAACAAAACAATCAATGTTAACATCACCGTCCCAACGAAAAAAGACACCCACGCCGCTTCTAAGCTCCCGATTCGCTTTCCAAGTCCCCCATTAATGGGAGCTTGAGTAGCTGAACAAACTCCAGCCAAAGTAGCTATGATTACATACACCCATGCCATATAATAACCCCCTCGATTATTTTCCAAATACATACATTCTCCTTTTTGAGCATTGACTCCTTTTTTGAGAAAAAGTATTTTTTACCACTCTTTTGTCAAGTTACTTTTTCTCCCGAATAAAAAAACCGTTTGCTCCAAAAGCAAACGGTTTTTTCTAATTATTGACATATTCGGTGTTACTATAGGCTGTATGAACCCACGCACCAATAGTATTCATATCATCTACTTTTGTATCAAATACCTTTCACGGAGCTCATAAGCAGAGGAGCCATGTTCAACAAAATCCACAATTTTACACTTGATCATTTAAAAGCTTTTAAACGAAATTTGAGGGGAAGGAGATGGAAGTGATGGCTAGAAGAAGAAAACTAATAGAACTTTTGGTATGGTGAAAAGACTTAAGTAAAATTACGGAGGTCGCCGTCTTCATCAGTATTCCGTCCGCTGTCACCAATTTCAGAATCCTCTACCACAATACCTTCTTCGCTGTTACTTTCTCGCTCTTTTTTAGCCATCTGTCCCGTTTGATTTACGTTGGTTCGACTTCTTTAGCGATCTGTCCGCCTTGACTTACGTTTGTTCCACTATTTCCACTAATCTGTCCGCCGCCAATTGCTGATAGTGTAACACCAGCCTTGCCGCCTTGATTAGCAAGATTATTGTTGTTGTCATTGTTGTTGTAAATATTAATGTAAATGTTGAGTTCAATGGAAAAACCATCTAAGTTATATTTAAAGGAGGCAGTTTTTTCTACATTTTCATCATCATGGTCGTTTTGATGTCCAGGCATAAGCATTTTCTCTCCTATTCTCACTTGAATATGTTGGCCTTCCTATCACGGCAATATAGTTGTCCACACTCTAATACTATTCGATATATATAGGTGTTTAACTTTGATCAACCTTGGAGAATAGGTAGGTCCAAACCTGTTAACACATTGTTTTGAGGATGAGGAGGCTTTCGTAAAGGTTGATAATAAACCTATTTTCCTTTCTATCTATGAAGGTTCCTCTTCTTCAGTGCTCTGTTCGCTTTCTTCAGAACCACCACCTGCTACGATAGTCCCTTTTTCGATGTCATTCTCTCCTTCTTTTTTAGCAATCTGTCCCATTTGATTTGCGTTTTGTCCGTATTTTTTAGCGATCTGTCCGCCTTGACTTACGTTTGTCCCACGCTTTCCACTAATCTGTCCTCCGCCAGTTGCTGAAAATGAAACACCAGCTTTACCGCCTTGGTTTGCAAGATTATTGTTATTTCTGTTTCTGTTTTTATTTTCATTGGTAGGATCCATCATTGCATTATCTTCTTCAATATTATAGTTTCCCATGAATAACATTCACCTCTTTTCTTTTTATATATGCTCTACCCTAAAATAACTGTGGATAACTTTTACTGTTATTTCATTCATTGGTGTGCCAATGGCAATTGGCATGAATGTCTGTTAAACGATACTGTTGATTTATTCATTTCGCTACAGGCGGACGCTTTCCGCGGGCAAGCCG
>NZ_JBCNBW010000048.1:0-18474 GCF_050478865.1 Aeribacillus pallidus
CCCGCTGGAGTCGCCGCCTTTGGCTTCATGTGAACAACTTGCTAAAAATCAACAATGAAGAATAACATAGCCTTTATATAAGTAATATATTCTCTGCTCTCCTTCTAGATTGAACAGTTGTCCACTCTTTAATGCCTATTTTTGATAAGTGTTAGAGAGTAGACAATAAAAATTCCAATCCACGTCCTTGTAATAAAAAAAGTGCCCCTTTTAAGGGACACTTCTTCTTACATAAATTCGGCCACTAGTTCTTCAAATTTCTTTTCGTCAAGCTGTAAGTCCATTTTAGCTAACGGCTCTTCAGCATAGCCTTTAACAAGCTCTTGGTAAGACGGTTGGGACGTGTTTTGATAAATAAGACCCGTTACTAAACCATCGTGTTTCATGAGTGTTTGCATCGCCATTTCACGATTGGATGGGTCGTACCCTTCAATATCACTTAATTTCGTTAAGTTTTCTTTAAACCATTCATACGTATTGACTTTGTTGTAAGTCACACATGGACTAAACACGTTAATAATGGAAAATCCTTTATGCTTGATTCCTGCTTCAATAAGCGCCGTTAATTCTTTTAAATCAGAAGAGAAGCTTTGGGCAACGAAAGTCGCACCAGCTGTTAACGCCATTTCCATTGGGGCAAGAGCTGGTTCAATAGATCCTGCCGGTGTTGATTTTGTTTTAAAACCGGCAGCCGAACGCGGAGATGTTTGCCCTTTCGTTAATCCGTAAATTTGGTTGTCCATGACGATGTACGTAATATCAATGTTGCGTCGAATCGCATGAATCGTATGGCCCATACCGATCGCAAAACCGTCACCATCACCACCAGATGCAATGACCGTTAATTCTTTGTTGGCCATTTTTAATCCTTGGGCAATCGGTAAAGCCCGACCGTGAATACCATGAAAGCCGTATGAATGAATGTAACCGGAAATACGGCCTGAACAACCAATCCCTGATACAACGGCGAGTTGTTCTGGCTCTAATCCAACGTTTGCTGCCGCACGTTGAATCGCCGCTTGTACAGAGAAGTCGCCGCATCCTGGACACCAGTTCGGTTTCACATTGTTACGAAAATCTTTAAAAGTAGCCATCTACAACAACTCCTTGCTACGTTGATGAATTTCATGCGGCAGGAATGGGGTTCCATCGAATTTTAAGATGGATTGAATTTTTTGCGCATAGCCGACATTCATTTTAATAATATTGGCTAATTGGCCAGTCGCATTGTTTTCTACGACCACGACTCGTTTTGCTTTTTCCATGAGCGGCGCGAGTTCTGCTGTTGGGAAAGGATGGATGAGACGAATATGAGCGTGGTTTACTTTTACACCTTCTTGCTCGAGACGTTCCATCGCTTCTTCAATCGCCCCGCGCGTTGAGTTAAAACCGATAAATAAAACATCAGGTTCTTCGTGTTTTACGTTTTTCGCAATTGGGTTTGGTATTGTTACGTTAGCTAATTTGCGCATTCGTTTTTCCATTTGCGCTTGTCGATTTTTCGCTGCCTCTGACGGTTTACCCGTTTCATCGTGTTCCACACCTGTTACATGATGAATTCCGTTTTTCATTCCAGGTAGGACACGTGGGGAAATTCCATCTTCCGTCAGTTCATAGCGTTTAAAGTATTGTTTAGCTTCTAATTCTGGAAGCTCTGATTCATCTTGCACAAGTTTTCCACGGCGAATTTTCACTTTGCTGAAGTCAAGCGGTTCCACCGTTTGTTTACCTAAGGAAAGCTGCAAATCGGATAAAACAATTACTGGACACTGATACTCTTCTGCTAAGTTAAATGCCTCAACGGTATCATAAAACGCCTCTTCGGCTGTACTTGGGGCAATGACGATTTTCGGAATTTCCCCATGCGTTCCGTAAATCATCGCCATTAAATCGGATTGTTCTTGTTTTGTTGGAAGTCCTGTCGAAGGACCACCTCGTTGTGTATCAACAATGACTAACGGCGTTTCTGTCATACCAGATAAACCGATGGCTTCCATCATTAATGACAATCCAGGACCTGCAGATGCAGTAAACGCACGAATTCCACCGTAGTTGGCACCAATCGCCATTGTCGCTGCGGCAATTTCGTCCTCGGTTTGAATGACCGTACCACCAACATCAGGGAGCTTTTTAATTAAGTATTCCATAATTTCTGATGCTGGTGTAATTGGATAAGCCGCCATTAAACGAGCTCCGCCGGCTAAAGCTCCAAGTGCAATTGCATCATTTCCGATCATAAACATTCGTTTTTTTCCATCAGCTTCTGCTAATTGGAACGTTTTCTCGTCACCGACAAGCTCCTTCATCGTTTCAAAACCTTTTTTAATGGCTTCCATATTTTTTTGAACCACTTGATCGCCTTTTCGTCCAAAAATTTCTTGAACGACATCTTTAAAATGATCAATTTTTAAATTTAATACTGCACATGTAGCTCCGATGGCGACCATGTTTTTCATTAACGATGTGCCGAGTTCAGTTGCAATCTCGGTAAAAGGTACAGAAAATAAGCGAACATTTGTGTCCTCTGGTTTTTCTGGGTTAAACTTGGCATCTGCTATAATGATCCCTTTATCGTGCAATTCTTTATAGTTTACATCAATTGTTTCTTGATCAAAGGCCACTAATATATCTAAATCGTCAGCAATCGCCCGAACAGGTTTTGTACTTACACGAATTTTATTATTCGTATGTCCCCCTTTAATACGGGACGAGAAGTGACGATAACCATATAAGTAATATCCTAGGCGATTTAAAGCAAGGGAAAAAATCTCGCCGGTACTTTCAATACCTTCACCTTGCTGCCCGCCAACTTTCCATGAAAGCTGTTGTTGCATCGTACGACACCCTTTCTTCTAAACAAAAACTCTATGACATAGTTTATCATTTTTCTCTATAAATCTCTAGAAAATAAAAAAATAGAGGTGTATAAATTTACAGAAAATTATTCCAAATTCATAGTTAACCTTCATAAATTCGGGCTTTTAAGATTTAATTAAAATACATTTGCACGTATAAAAATAAAGTTATACACCTAAACATTCGTCTGGAAATCGGTCAACAAAGTTTTGATATAAAAATTTCACCACTTGACTTTCAGAATAATACTTTAGCAATTGGTTTATCAATTGGTCATAATAACGATACGATTCTAAGCCTAAAGTCGGAGAATCGATACCATCAAAGTCCGACCCAAAACCGAGATGGTTTTCTCCTCCAAGTGAACAAATATGCTCTACATGTCTTAACACATCATCAATCGTTGCTCTTCCATCTGTTCGTAAAAAATGCGGAACAAACGTTACACCAATGACACCATCTGCTTCGATAAGAGCACGAATTTGCCCGTCTTTTAAATTCCGGGGATGAGGTGTGATGGTTGCACAATTGGAATGGGTGGCCACTGGCTGCTTGGCGATTTCGATGACATCCCAAAACGCTCGTTCACATAAATGAGAAACATCCGTCCATATATTCCACTGATTCATGACATCTAACACTTGTCGGCCGAATGACGTTAGTCCTGCCCCTCGGGGTTCTAATGCTCCATCTGCCACAGCATTGGCCCAGTTCCAGGTTAATCCAACCGAACGAACCCCAAGCCGGAAAAGTGTGGTTAATTTTAGGAGGTCCTCTTCAATCGGTTCGCACCCTTCAAGCGTTAAAATGGCACCGATTTCATGATCCTGTAACGATTCGATATCACCTTTTGATCGAACAAGTTTCAAGTTTGGGCACGGCCGTAACACTTTTTCATAAAAATCATCCACCATTTGTAACGCGATTTGAAATCGGTCATGTGGATGAACATCATGGGGAACGAATATAGCAAAACATTGGACTTTTGCCCCCGCTTCTACAAGCTGAGGATAGGTGACATGCATCTGCTCTCCTTGGTGAAATCGATAGGTGGGATCTTTGTACATTTGAAAAAGTACATCACAATGGGCGTCAAAAATTGGGTATGTTTGTGTAGTCATCCTTTTCCCCTCTTCCCAGTTCAATCAATTTGCGCTATTTTTTTACTTTCTAAGTTTTTGTAACCATTCAACAACATGGCTATATTCCTTTTGAAATACATATATCAACTAGTTCAAAAAATACCTTAAAAAATGCCTGTTTGCATTCCGCAAACAGGCACCTGTCAGGGGTAACCTACCGCGGTTCCACGATCAATTTAATAGCGGTACGTTCTTCCCCTTCAATTTGAATATCAGTAAAAGCAGGAATACAAATTAAATCTACACCACTTGGAGCTACAAAACCTCTCGCAATGGCTACCGCTTTAACCGCTTGATTGAGGGCACCAGCTCCAATCGCTTGAATCTCAGCAGCTCCCCTTTCACGAAGAACACCGGCAAGTGCACCAGCTACAGAATTCGGATTAGATTTTGCTGAAACTTTTAATATTTCCATTTTTGTTCCTCCTTGTCATTTTCCCCATACCGAATGTCCATTAAGAGTGACACATATGGTAGAAACGATTCCATTGCTACTATATTCACCCATCTCCGGACATATGCCTGCTTGGACAAAATTTTGGAGGAACCTTTTTTATTCAGAAATAAACGGATGGTCGTCGTTAATTAAAATTCGGTTGATTTGCGTTGCCTTCCCCGTTTTATCGTCTACATGAATGAGGCAAGCACTAAGCTGTCTGCGACCTTCTTTCGGTACTTCAAACCGAACCGGTAAGCTCGTTAAAAACTTCCGGATAACTGCTGTACGTTCCATTCCTAATATCTCATCGTAAGGACCCGTCATCCCCACATCTGTCAAATATGCCGTTCCATTCGGTAAAATACGGTTATCAGCCGTTTGAACATGCGTATGCGTTCCTATAACCGCTGACACTTTTCCATCCAAGTACCAGCCCATCGCTTGTTTTTCGCTCGTTGCTTCCGCGTGAAAATCAACAAAAATAATTGGTGTTCGTTCTTTAGCAACGGTAACTAACCGGTCAGCTACGACAAATGGGTCGTTGAGAGCTGGCATAAACGTCCGCCCTTGTAAATTGATGACCGCTACTTCTATTCCGTTCACTTTCACAAATTGCATCCCTACTCCTGGTGTTCCTTCAGGAAAATTTGCTGGACGTACAAGATATTTAGCGTCATCAATAAATTCAAAGATTTCTTTATTATCCCAAGCATGATTTCCAAGGGTAATGACGTGTGCTCCAACGTCTAATAATTGTCGGTAAATTTTTTCCGTAATACCACGTCCTCCTGCCGCATTTTCACCATTGATGACCGTTACATCAGGACGATATTTTTCCTTTAATCGTGGAACATATTCTTTTACCATCTCACGGCCAGGAGATCCAACCACATCTCCGACGAATAGAATTTTCATGTAAATGCCCTTTCTACAGTTTTTTCTTTTTTATTGTAACATAATTGTAACAAGTTTCACTATGCTCATCTATTTATGTATAGGCTATGTTATATGTCATTGTTGATTTTTAGCAAGACATGAAGCGAAAGGCAGCGACTCCAGCGGGAACAAGAAGCCGCAAGACCCTTACTTGAGCGAAGCGAAGGATGCGGCTTCCGGCTTGCCCGCGGAAAGCGTCCGCCACAAGCGTAATGTATGAATATCAACAGTATCGTTTAACAGACATTCATGCCAATTGCCATTGGCACATCGATGAATGAAATAACAGTAAAAGTTATCTACAGTTATTTTAGGGTAGAGCCTATGTATAAAATAAAACGGTGGAAATCCACCGTTTTATTTTGCGTATTCAACAGCTCTCGTTTCACGGATGACTGTAACTTTAATATGACCAGGATAATCAAGTTCTTCTTCAATGCGTTTACGGATGTCACGAGCCAGACGATGTGCTTCAAGATCATCGATTTGCTCTGGTTTTACTATGATACGTACTTCCCTACCTGCTTGAATGGCGTATGATTTTTCTACGCCATCATAGGATTCAGAAATTTCTTCAAGTTTTTCTAGACGGCGAATGTAATTCTCTAACGTCTCACTACGTGCACCTGGACGTGCTGCCGACAACGCATCGGCTGCGGCCACAAGAACAGCAATGATGGACGTTGGTTCTGTATCACCATGGTGGGAAGCAATACTATTAATCACGACAGGGTGTTCTTTATATTTCGTTGCTAATTCCACCCCAATTTCTACGTGGCTACCTTCAACTTCATGGTCGACGGCTTTACCGATATCATGAAGCAAACCAGCACGTCTCGCAAGCGTTTCATCCTCACCTAATTCGGCTGCTAAAAGACCGGCTAAATAAGCTACTTCCATCGAATGTTTAAGAACGTTTTGTCCGTAACTTGTACGGAACTTCAAACGCCCTAGTATCTTGATTAAATCTGGATGAAGCCCGTGAACTCCAACTTCAAAAGATGTTTGTTCACCAATTTCACGAATGTGTTCATCCACTTCTCGCCGAGCCTTATCCACCATTTCTTCAATTCGCGCTGGATGAATACGTCCGTCCTGAACTAGTTTTTCAAGGGCAATTCGAGCCGTTTCGCGACGAATTGGATCAAATCCAGATAAAATCACCGCTTCTGGCGTATCATCAATAATTAAATCAATACCTGTTAACGTCTCTAACGTGCGAATGTTTCGACCTTCTCGCCCGATAATGCGACCTTTCATTTCATCGTTTGGTAAGTTGACAACGGATACGGTTGTTTCGGCCACATGTTCCGCCGCACAACGCTGAATCGCTAGGGAAAGAATTTCTTTCGCTTTTTTATCCGCTTCTTCTTTCGCCCGCGTTTCTTGTTCTTTAATCATCACGGCAATATCGTGGGCTAATTCTTGTTCGACACGCTCTAGAATAATAGTTTTTGCTTCTTCGCGAGTGAGACCCGAGATGCGCTCCAGTTCAGCTTGCTGTGTACGTACCATCTCGTCCACTTTGCTTTCCATCTCTTCAATATGTTGTTGTCTTTCGTTCAGAGATTCCTCTTTCTTTTCTAATGCCGCTTCCCGTTTATCTAGCGTTTCATCTTTTCGATCGAGGTTCTCTTCTTTTTGCAATAAACGATTTTCTTGTTTTTGCAATTCGTTTCTTCGTTCACGAAGTTCTATTTCCGTTTCTGTACGAAGTTTATGAATCTCATCCTTTGCTTCTAATAGGGCTTCCTTTTTTAATGCTTCCGCCTCGCGCTTAGCATCATCTAGTATTTGTTCCGCTGCACTTTTCGCCCCAGCAATCTTTTGTTCAGCAAGGATTTTTCGAATGAAATAACCAACAACTACACCGACGATTAGGCCAAGCAAAATGGAGATGATGTTGTCCGTTCCACCCATCGCATTCACCTCCTTCTTGCTATGAACTTCTGTCATGTTTTACACATGTCGGCTGGTACATTGTTCATGGTCAATATACAGCGCAAAGGCATGTTTCATATTCGAAAAAAATGTCAAATATACATACTAATTTTAAAACTGTGGTATTTTCTTGTCAAGTGAAACTCCTTGCACGAATCCCCTTTATTTCCACTTATTTTCATCACTTGCATTTTTCCCCCTATAGAAACAGCTGGTATTTTTCTTGAAACATCGTTGATCAATCGAACAATGATTCCAATATAAACGAAAAGGATGACGAAATACGTCATCCATTTTTAGAATGTCTTATAGGGTCAGACAATTTATTCTTCTAAGAGTTCAAATTGTTCTCCTTCTTCAGCAGAAGTAGGGGTTTCTAATCCATAATGCTCACGAATTTTCATCATGATTTCATGGCAAAGGTCTGGATTTTCTTTCAAGAATTGCTTTGCGTTTTCACGTCCTTGTCCGAGGCGCTCTTCTCCGTAAGAATACCATGAACCGCTCTTTTGAATAATGTCAAGTTCTGATCCCATATCAATAATTTCGCCCTCTTTAGAAATTCCTTCTCCGTACATAATATCGACATCAGCTGTACGGAATGGAGGCGCCACCTTGTTTTTTACGACTTTAATTTTCGTTTTATTACCAACCATATCGTTTCCTTGTTTTAATTGTTCGGCACGACGTACTTCTAAGCGAACAGAAGAATAGAATTTTAATGCGCGTCCACCAGGTGTCGTTTCAGGGTTACCAAACATGACACCTACTTTTTCACGAATTTGGTTAATGAAAATAGCAATCGTCTTTGATTTGTTAATCGCACCGGAAAGTTTACGCAACGCTTGGGACATTAGGCGTGCTTGTAAACCTACGTGGGAATCTCCCATCTCACCTTCAATTTCTGCTTTCGGTACAAGCGCAGCGACTGAGTCGATGACGATAATGTCGACAGCTCCACTTCGTACAAGTGCTTCTGCAATTTCTAGCGCTTGCTCTCCAGTATCCGGCTGAGAAAGTAAAAGCTCATCAATATTAACTCCAAGCTTTTGTGCATACACAGGGTCTAATGCGTGCTCTGCATCGATAAAAGCCGCTTGTCCACCTAGCGCTTGAACTTCTGCAATGGCATGAAGAGCTACCGTTGTTTTACCTGAACTTTCAGGACCGTAAATTTCGATAATACGCCCACGAGGGTACCCCCCAACACCTAAAGCCACATCTAAAGCTAGCGAACCGCTCGGTACAGTTGAAATTTTCCGCTCGGATTGTTCCCCTAGCTTCATAATGGACCCTTTACCAAATTGCTTTTCAATTTGTTTCAATGCCATTTCTAAGGCCGCTTGACGATCACTCACTCTAGTTCCTCCTTTATTTCATCCCGCATGCGGGTATCATCTCAAAACTGAACCTATCTTTACTATAAACGTTTTTTTTGCATTTGCCAAGTAAAAAATCGAACATTTATTCGATTGTTTTTTTCCATTATATAACTTCAAATGAGAATTTTAGGAACAACATGCATAAAAATGTAGAAAAATTTTATTGGGATTCTTTTTTTTAATAAATATCTGAAAAGTCAAATAAAAGTCTTAGCTTTTTTTGTGAATTGCTTATTTGTTAGGCTTTTTACTCATAATTATCGGGTTTTTGCTCTTAACTTCCGTTTTTTGCTCATAACTAGCGGGTTTTGCTCTTAACCTCCGAATTTTTGCTCATAACTTCCGGTTTTTTTCTCATAACTTGCGATTTTTTACTCTTAACTTTCGGGTTTTGCTCTTAACTTGCAGTTATTACTCATAACAAGTGGTTTTGGCTCATAATTCCGGTTTTTGCTCATACTACCCGGTTATTTCTCTTACCTTCCCGG
Source organism: Aeribacillus pallidus (assembly GCF_050478865.1). NCBI lineage: Bacteria > Bacillati > Bacillota > Bacilli > Caryophanales > Bacillaceae > Aeribacillus > Aeribacillus pallidus. The sequence goes on from NZ_JBCNBW010000048.1 coordinate 9,185, forward strand.
TTTTTGCTCTTAACTTCCAGTTTTTTTTCTCATAACTTGTGATTTTTTACTCTTAACTTCCGGGTTTTGCTCTTAACTTGCAGTTAGTGCTCATAACTAGCGGGTTTTGCTCATAACTATCGGATTTTTGCTCATAATTCCGGTATTTGATCATACTACCCAGTTATTTCTCTTACCTTCCCGATTTTTGCTCTTAATTTCCGGTTTTTTTCTCATAACTTGCGATTTTTTACTCTTAACTTCCGGGTTTTGCTCTTAACTTACAGTTATTGCTCATAACTAGCGGGTTTTGCTCATAATTCCGGTATTTGCTCATACTACCCGGTTATTTCTCTTACCTTCCCGATTTTTGCTCTTAATTTCTGGTTTTTTTCTCATAACTTGCGATTTTTTTCTCTTAACTTCCGGGTTTTGCTCTTAACTTGCAGTTAGTGCTCATAACTAGCGGGTTTTGCTCATAATTCCGGTATTTGCTCATACTACCCGGTTATTTCTCTTACCTTCCCGATTTTTGCTCTTAATTTCTGTTTTTTTCTCATAACTTGCGATTTTTTACTCTTAACTTCCGGGTTTTGCTCTTAACTTGCAGTTATTGCTCATAACAAGTGGTTTTGGCTCATACTTCCCGGTTATTACTCTTATCTTTGCGGTTTTTACTCTTAACTTGCAGTAATTGCTCATAACCAGCATTATTGGCTCATAATTCCAGTTTTTGCTCATATTTACCCGATTTTTGCTCTTAACTTCCGAATTTTTTCTCTTAACCTATGAAATTTTTCTCATATTCGAGTAGATTTACTCATTCCCATTCAAAATTACCCTTAGTTACCGTTTTCTTCTCTTAACAACACTCACCAAAAAGTAAAAAAGCGACCATTCAATTGGCCGCTATGGTTATTTACCTAGTTTTTTTAATAAATAATAACAACCATATTTCACTGCTCGGGAGCGAATGCTATTTCGATTTCCCACTAATTGCAATTGATAGGCGGTTGTCCCTTCTTTCTTATTAGAGATCCCAATCCAAACCGTTCCAGGAGGTTTTCCTTCCAGTGAAGCAGGACCGGCAACACCGGTAAAACTAATGCCGATTGTTGCATTGAATTGCTCTCGAATCCGCTCGGCTAATTCTTTCGCACACGCTTCACTAACGGCACCTTCGTTTACAATGGTTTCTTTTTGAACGCCAACTGCATTCACTTTCGCTTCGTTCGAGTAACAAACGACGCCCCCTTTAAAAATTTCGCTTACCCCAGAAATACTGGCGAGTTCTGCTTGAAATAAGCCGGCTGTCAAGCTTTCAGCACACGCAATTGTACAGTTTTGTTCCTTCAATTGTCGGACCGTCTGCTCCATTAATGACGTCTCATTATACCCGTACAGATATTTCCCCACACGAGCTCGTATCATTTGCTCCACTTCGTCTATGAGCCGATTTGCTTCCTCTAAAGAAGTGGTTTTCGCTGTTAACCGAAGCGTTACTTCACCGTCTTTCGCTAGTGGGGCAATCGTAGGATTGCTTTGTTGGTCAATAAAATCAGCAATCTCTGTTTCTAACTGTGCCTCACCAATTCCGAAAAATCGGAGCACTCGTGAGACGATTTGTTCATTGGATTGCAACTGCTCCTTAATTGCCGGCAACCCGTATTGAGTAAACATTGGTTCCATTTCTTTCGGCGGCCCTGGAAGAAGCATGTATGAACGCCCCTGATGAGTAAGAAACATTCCCGGTGCCATTCCAACATCATTTGGCAATACGCGACACCCTTCAAGAACAAGGGCTTGTTTTTTATTGTTTTCCGTCATTGGACGTTTCACTTTTTGGAAATAGGAGGAAATCACTGCCAAAGCCTGTTCGTCCATGATTAATTTTTTCCCTAAATGTTTCGCAATGGTTTCCTTGGTCAAATCGTCTTTCGTTGGGCCAAGGCCTCCCGTGAATATGATTAGATTTGCTCGGCGTTCCGCTTCCTCAATGACTCGTTGTAACCGATTAGGATTATCACCAACGACGGTATGAAAATACACATTCACTCCAATTTCAGCTAGCCGTTCGGACAAAAATCGGGCGTTCGTGTTCACAATTTGGCCTAACAGTAGTTCAGAACCAACGGCAATAATTTCAGCATTCATTCGAATTAGCCTCCATCCTTACTTGGAATGGCGAAAAACGTGACGGTTTTTATAAAAATAATCCCAACCTGACCAAATGGTGAAGAAAGTGGCTACCCAAAGCACAATGTCCGCAAACGGAAACGAGATGCTTGAAAACGGAATGTTATGTAATAATAACGCGGAAATCGCAACAATTTGCGTCCACGTTTTAATTTTTCCAAGCATATTGGCCGCAACCACTTCCCCTTCACCCGCAAGGACAAGGCGTAAACCGGTTACTGCGAATTCACGACTTATGATAACAATAACGATCCACGACGGAGCAAATCCAAGTTCGACAAGAACAATTAATGCACTTGAAACGAGAAGTTTATCAGCTAACGGGTCTAAAAATTTCCCTAAATTTGTAACTAAATGATATTTTCGTGCGTAATACCCATCAATCCAATCGGTCGTCGAAGCGATGATAAAAATCAAGGCACCGATGATATGTTCGACCGGAATCAATTCATTAAACCAATCGACAGTCCCCCATTGAAAATCCACTAACATAAACAATAAAAAGAGGGGAATTAATAATATACGTGAAATCGTAATCTTATTTGGCAAGTTCAAATCCATAACCCCCAAACATTGGTAGTCTCTCTTTTTTAGGCAAATACTATCATACTTCCATCATAAAAATCAAGACGTGAGAAAAGGTAGCTCAGAAACTTGAGCTACCAACTACAAAGCTACTCTGTTGGTGGAGTAAATGTGATTGTAATTGTTTGAACATCTCGTTCTGTTGGTGATATCGCATATTGTAACGGCTCACCATTTACTTGAATTTCCGTATCCGGTGCCCGTCCGATGCGAATACGGACTTGTTTTTCATTTGACATATCAAACGTGACGCTTTGTTTTTGATTTGGGCTTTTCGGGGATTGGACTAATGTTTCCCCAAGTAATTGTTTATTATTTGAATCATATACTTCAACCCATGTTTCACCTAACGAATTAATTGTTAATTCAAACGTGTCCGTATTCACTAGTTCATATGTGGTTGACGACCCCTTCGTTTCCAAAACGTTCAATTCTTGCTTCGGTTCTTCAACCACTTCTTCAGGTTCATCAGCTTGTTGGTCTTCTTCGTTATTTTCTTCTTCCTCTTGGTCAATACTTTCAACAGGTAAATCGGCTCCGTTTGCTTGTTCAATATTGACTCGATCTTGATAAGCCGGATCTTCTTCCACTACATCTGGAGAAGAACCTGCGTACTTTTGGACGAGATAATAGACAAGTACGAGAGCACCTACAATAAATAATCCAATCAACGCTTTTGGAGCCCACTCCACCCACTTAGATGATCCAGGTGAAAGTTTCTTTCGTGATTGAACCCGAGAGAGTTGAGAAGGCAACTCATCATGGATGGCACTTGGAATTTCGTTTTGATATTCTTCAAAAATTTGGTCAGGATCAAGTCCAACCGCTTCCGCATATTGCTTAATAAATGCCCGAACGTAAAACTTACCGGGAATAATATCATAATTTCCTTCTTCAAGTCCAATTAAATAACGCTTTTGAATTTTCGTTATCTCCGCAACATCTTCAATAGACAATCCTTTTTCCTTTCGTGCTTCTTGTAATCGAAGTCCTAATTCCGTCAAGATAAACACCTTCCACTATTAAAAATCAAATCCACAAAAATCATTATTATTAAAAAGATGATTTTTTTGCACTAAATCGTATGTAATTTCTTCGTCAGGGTCATTTCGAAGCTCAATAATGTAGTCGAAATCATCCATTGAATATTCCGAATTCATGACAAAAACATCAGGATGTTCGACGACTTTTACAGCCGGTAACCGCATAATTTCCCGAACGAGTTGCCAATGACGTTCATTGGCCCTTTGTGTGGATACGACTCCGTCCAAAATGAAAATATTTTCCGCATTGTATTCGTCTTCGATGAGTTGGTTACGGATGGTTTGTTTTAACAAGGTCGAAGAAACGAATAACCATCGTTTATTGGCACAAACACTAGCGGCAACGAGCGATTCGGTTTTTCCGACTCTAGGCATCCCCCGTATCCCAATTAATTTGTGCCCCTCTTGTTTAAATAGCTCAGCCAAAAAATCGACTAATAGTCCTAATTCATCCCGCACAAAACAAAACGTTTTTTTATCATCGGCGTCACGCTGTATGTACCTTCCATGGCGAACAGCTAGGCGATCCCTTAGTTTTGGTTCACGAAGCTTTGTTATTTTTATCGTATCCATTGTTTGTAATATTGATTCTAAACGAATAATTTGCTTCTCACTATCAGCTAACAATAACAGGCCTCGACGTCCTTCATCCACCCCGTTAATGGTGACGATATTAATAGAAAGCATACCTAACAGGGATGAAATATCGCCTAACAATCCTGGACGGTTTTTTTGAATTTCATATTCTAAATACCATTCTTGTTTTTCCATCCGTCACCCTCCAATTAATTCCTTCAATTTACTGTTAGGTTGCTTATAGATAAAAATACTCATCTAGTGTCTATCATATATGATTTTATGATAAGAGAAAAGAAAAACATGAAAAATAAAGAAATTGTTATAAAATTAACTAATTTTGTTCATTTATCAAAATTTCCTCAATCATTTTCATAAAAAAAGTAAGCATAAGAATTCTTACGCTTACTTTAAATAAATATAGATAAGTTTATTGATCGTTTTGAACAAGTCGAACCATCATGTTGGCGAGTGTGTGCTGCTCTTGTTCACTCGCTACCGACCATAAATCAGCTAATACTTTTTCTTGTTCGTTTTTTGGTTGCACTTTGTTAGCTAAATAATCACCAATTTGATACGCGAGGTCAGAAATAACTTGTTCTGACATACCTGCTTTTTCTGCTTGCTCGAGGCGATCACCTAAAAAATGTTTCCATTGTTGCCAGTTATCTAAAACAGACATTGTAATTAACCTCCTTTTCCGGTGTCAACGTTAGTTTGTGACAGGAAGTTAAAAATATGCATTCCCTATTTAGAAAAAGTTATGTATACCATCCACCATTGACCGAAAGAATATGCCCCGTAATGTATGACGCACGCTCACTTAATAAATAAGAAACCGCTTGAGCGACTTCCTCCGGTTTGGCTAAGCGACCCAAAGGAATTTCTTCTTCTAGTGCACGTAATTCGTCTTCGGTAAATGCTTGAAGCATGTTCGTTTGAACAGCTCCTGGTGCAACTGCATTGACGCGAACTCCTTGAGATGCCACTTCTTTCGCTAACGCTTTCACAAATGAAATTTGAGCGCCTTTAACAGTAGAGTAAACAACCTCGCACGCGGCTCCCGTCTGTCCCCAAATGGAACTGATGAATACGATATTCCCATTTTTCATTTTTGGTAACAAACAGCGAACGAGACGTAGTGGGCTCAAAACGTGTACCTCAATCGTACGTTCAATCGTGTCATCATCCATGTCAACAAGCAATCCGTACGGTGCATTTCCAGCAGCATAGACAAGTGCATCAACGGTAAACAATTGATTAAGAACGTGTGATACACCTTCTTTTGTACTTAAATCCCCGCAAACGGGAATATATTCTCCTTTAAAGGGTGCTAATTGTTCTGTTAGTTTTTCAATCACATGTTTTTGTCGATGGTAATGTAGGTATAAATTCCACCCTTCCTGAGCTAGCTGTATAGCAATTGCTTGACCGATTCCACCGCTCGCCCCTGTGATTAAGGCAAATTTCATAACTTTCTTTCATCCTTTCTCAAGAAAAAATCGCTGAACCAATTCAGCGATTTAACTAGTTCCGTTTTTTGGTAACACATAACATGCGGTCATACGCTCTTCTTCTACAAAACGCTTCGTTACCGCTTGAATGTCGGCAAACGTAATTTCTTCGAGGGTTGGGACAACATCAAATAAATTCATATCATTAAACGCATATCGTGTAAACTGGTTGGCGATAAATTCAGGAGAGTTGAGAGCTCGTAATAAGCCACCAATTTTTTTCTTTTTCGTTCGCTCTAATCCTTCTTCAGTTAAATATTTACCGTTCGTCGCATCTAGTAACACTTGTTTCAGCTTTTTCACTAATTCATCTGGACGTGCGCTATCTCCACCGACCATCGCAAAGCCGAAGCCGTTTTCTTGGGTATAATCGTAGGAGAACGTTTCATCGATGAGACCTTCTTCGTATAGATCAAAATAAATTGGAGAACTTTTTCCGAATAACATATCTAACATCACATTAATCGTTAATTCATTTTTTAACATTTCTTTTCCTGATTGATGGACGTCAATCGCTTTAATTCCGATTAAACATTTCGGTGTTTGCACATTCATTCGCAATTCTTTTGATGCTTCTGCTACAGAAACGGGTTCATCCACCTGATATCGCTCAACGTCTCCGTTCCCTTTAAAGGTTTTCTTTTCTTGATTCGTACGAATTTGCTCCATCGTCTCATCCGGATCAATCGCCCCAACGACAAATAACAGCATGTTTTTCGGATGATAGAAGGTATAGTAGCACTCATATAATAATTCTTTCGTAATATGGGAAATCGATTCAACCGTTCCAGCAATATCAATTTTGACTGGATGGTGATGGTACATATTTTGAATCAAGCCAAAGTAAAGCCGCCAGTCGGGATTATCATCATACATACGTATTTCTTGGCCAATAATGCCTTTTTCTTTTTCTACTGATTGGTCAGAAAAATACGGATCTTGCACGAAATCCATTAACGTCTCTAAATTCTCACGCACATTTGACGTACTTGAAAATAAGTAAGCTGTTCGAGTAAATGAAGTAAATGCGTTGGCAGAAGCTCCTTGCCGACTAAATTGTTGAAACACATCGCCATCGGCTTTTTCAAACAGTTTGTGCTCTAAGAAATGAGCAATTCCATCAGGTACTTTCACGTACTCGTTTTTTCCTAACGGAGTAAAATAATTATCTACCGACCCATATTTCGTCGTAAATGTAGCGAAAGTTTTATTAAAGCCTTTTTTCGGGAGAAGATACACATCTAAACCGTTCGGTAATTTCTCATAATATAACGTTTCTTTTAATTGATCAAAAACGATTTGTTTCACGCTTGTTCTCCCTCCAAACTTGTTAAAAAGTAAATCGTATCTACTTCCACTCGTTGTGCAACATCGATAATCTCTTCTTTGGTTGTTTGATGAATCCGTTCCATCCATTCATCAAGTGATCGATTGGTCCGAGCGACAACATTATGGTAAAGGATTTCTACCATCCCTCGAGGTGTATCGACTGTTTCAAGAATTTGATTTTGTAAAACTGCCTTTGTCTGTTCGAGTTCCGCTTCCGAAAACTCCCCTTTTTTCATCGCTTGTAATTGTTCATCAATAATTTGAACGGCCTGATCATAGTTTTTTACGTCGATTCCAGACATAACCATCATTAATCCTTTGTGGCTCTCCAATCGACTTGCTGCATAATAAGCCAGACTTGCTTTTTCCCTTACATTCATAAATAGTTTGGAGTGGGAAAAACCACCGAAAATTCCATTAAAAAGCTGTAATGCAAAATACTCTTCATCTTGATAAGTGACATGGGTCCGATAACCGATATTTAACTTCCCTTGTTGAACGTCTTGCGGTTCTTTCACAATTTTTACTTCTAAGCGATTACGAGGCGAAGTATGAGATACTAGCTCTGGTGTCCGGTCATTTAGCGAGATCAACTCATCTGCATATTGTTCAACTTCATCTAGTTGCACATCTCCGATGACGTAAACATCGATTTCATCCTTTTGTAGCGCTTGTTGAAAATATTCGTAAAGTGTTTTAGCGCAAATGGCATCTACATCTTCTAAAACCCCGTTCGCTTGCAGAGCATACGGTTCCGTTTCACACATTTCTTCTACTAAACGAGCACTTGAATAACGCATTTTATCATCGTATACGGATTGAATACGTTTTTTTAATGTCCGTTTTTCCTTTTCAACCGTTTGCAGATGAAAGGAGCCATCTTCTGTATGAGGGTGGAAAAACAAATCGGTGATAAACTCCATCCCCTTTTTTAAAAGCGGAGTAGAATCTTTTAAAAACTTTTCGTTCGCGATTTCTAGGGTGAACGTCATAACATGGTATTCCCCTTTTTTGGCTAAATCGACGAATAAATTGGCCCCATACAAATTATCTAAATACGAACGAAGCTCAGTAGTTGAAGGGAGCTTATTTGTTCCACTTTGTAACACGTGCGGTAATAATGCTCTTAATGTAACGGTTTCTCGAGACAAGGGTGCCTTCATTTTCCACACGATTGTATTTGTTTTAAATTGGTCAGTACATAAAACATGTAACGTGTATCCATTTTTTTTCGAGACTTGTTCACGTAAGGTCGCCATGATGTCGAACCTCCTTTACGTATCTAATGAAAACAAAAAAATACATACTTATTTTTATGTAAATGTATTATAACTATACATTGTTTATTGTATGTTTTCAATTTTGTTCCTCAATTGGAAAGGATTTTTCCAAATAAAGAGAGAATACTGACAAAAATACAAAAAGAATTATTTAATAAAAAAGTATTGAAAATATCGAACGTATGTTCTATAATCTAATTAACCCTCTATTTTGGGAACTTTCAAAAAAAGGAGTGTAGATTATGGCTAAATTGTATCCGTACATATTCTCTGAAGACGCACGTAAACAAGCAGAATTTTATGCACAAGCGTTAAACGGAGAAATTGTAAACGTCTTGACGTTTGCTGAAGCACCAAATATGCCGGAAGAATTGAAAGACAAAGTAATGCATCTTGTACTTCAAGCAGCAGGGATTACGTTCTTTATGGCGGACGCGGAAGAAGATGTTGAAAGAGGAGCTGCTCTTGATTTAACGCTAGAATTTTCAACAGAAGAGGAAGCTCGTAACGCGTTTACCAAACTTTCCGAAGGTGGTAAAGTAATCATGCCATTTGAAAAAGCCTTTTGGGGGGCCATGTTTGGGCGCGTCGAAGACAAATACGGAATTCGTTGGCAAATCGTTACGGAACACGAATAAAATCCTATTTCCTACCAAAATCCCTTTATTCCACACTAACATGACAAAAAGCTCCGAAAATATTCGGGGCTTTTTGCCAACCGTTTAAACAATTCTTTTTCTTAATGGCTATGTTATCTGTCATTGTTGATTTTTAGCAAGTTATTCACA
>NZ_JBCNBW010000049.1:0-17152 GCF_050478865.1 Aeribacillus pallidus
ACTTGAGCGTAGCGAGGGAAGTGGCTTGCCCGTGGAAAGCGTCCGCCACAAGCGTAATGTATAAAATCAACAGTAATCGTTTAACAGACACCCATGCCAATAAAAATTGGCACATCGATGAATTAAATAACAGCAAAAGTTATCCACAGTTATATCAGGGTAGAGCCTAAAAACAAAGTATTAGGTTTACTATTACATCCCAAAGAACAAACCCAAGATTGTATTCCAATGGGCTTAAAACTCTTTTATTTACTCTTACCCTTATTTCAATACTTTTACATAAAACGTCCGATTTCGTGGACCATCAAATTCACAAAAATAAATCCCTTGCCATGTCCCTAGTAATAAATCACCATTTGAGACAATGACATGTTGAGAGGCGCCGACATAACTTGCTTTCATATGTGCCGCTGTGTTTCCTTCAAAGTGCCTGTCTTCCGGATGATTCCACACAATCAGATCATTCCACCGATTCATCATATCTCTTTTTACATCTGGATCGGCATTTTCATTTATCGTAATGCCAGCCGTTGTATGTGGACAATAGACAATGACCGCGCCGTCTTGAACATTTAACGATTGAAGGTAGCCTCTAACGATATCCGTAATTTCTACCATTTCATCTCTCTTTTTCGTGGTGATGTGGAATTGTTTTAACACAAAAATTCCTCCTTTTTTCATCCATTGTAGCAAAAATAAAAAATGCTGGTAAAAACATGGTTTTACCAGCTTAACCGAGTTATCGTTTTCCTTTAATGTATGGAACCCCTAATGCTTTCGGAGCGTCTGCACGGCCAATGAATCCTGTTAACGCTAAAATCGTTAACACATATGGAGCAATTAACAAGTAGACGGTTGGAACGTCTTGTAAGAACGGAACCGATTGGCCAACGATACTTAAACTTTGAGCAAATCCGAAGAATAATGCTGCACCCATCGCGCCAAGTGGATGCCATTTTCCAAAAATCATCGCCGCTAGCGCCATGAATCCTTGTCCGGAAATCGTTGCATGAGTAAAGTCACGGGAGATAATCGTTGCATATACCGCACCACCAACACCGGCTAAAGCTCCACTAAGCATTACAGCGACGTAACGCATTCTTGTCACATTGATCCCCATCGTATCAGCCGCCATCGGATGTTCACCAACAGAACGTAAACGTAATCCAAATGGAGTTTTGTATATGACAAACCATACGACAAACGCTAATCCAATCGCAATGTATGAAGGAATGTATCCGTTTGAGAAAAATAATGGTCCGATTAGCGGTATATCGCTTAATAGAGGGATATCAATTTTGTTAAAATAAACCTGAATTTGATCCGTTTGCCCTTTTCCATAAATTAATTTGACTAAAAACAACGTTAAACCAATGGCTAAGAAGTTAAGGGCGACACCGCTAACCACTTGGTCGGCACGGAATGAAATGGAAGCTACCGCATGCATTAATGAGAAAATAGCTCCAATAATCATTGCCACTATCATGGCAATCCACGGAGTGAGATTACCAAGTTGGTCAGCAAACGTTAAGTTAAACACAATCCCAACAAACGCACCAATAACCATTAATCCTTCTAAACCAATGTTTACTACACCAGATCGTTCACTAAATACACCGCCAAGAGCAGTGAAAATAAGTGGAGCTGCGAAAAAGATTGCTGATGGAACGATAATTTGTAAAGCATTTAAAATGTCCACTTATTTTCCCTCCTTTTTCAAACGAGTTAAAATGAGACGAATTAAGTAACTTGACGCAACGAAGAAAATAATCAGTGCAATAATGATATCAACCAGTTCGGTTGGAACGTCTGCACTTGACGGCATTTCGAGTGCACCAACTTTTAAGGCACCGAACAATAACGCAGACAACACGACACCAATGGCAGTATTACCACCAAGTAAGGCGACAGCGATTCCATCGAATCCAACGCCGGTAAATCCACCTTTAACAGAGATGTTTTCAAAGGTTCCGAGCCCTTCCATTGCACCAGCTGCACCAGCAAAAGCACCTGAAATAACCATTGCTAACATGATATTACGATTAACGTTCATTCCTGCGTATTGAGACGCATGTTGGTTAAAACCAACCGCACGTAACTCGTATCCTTTTGTGGTTTTTTCTAATAAAAACCACATGATCATTGCACCTAATAAGGCGATTAAAATACCAATGTGCATCGTTGAATAATCCGTTAGGGACTCTAAAAACGACGAGCGTAAAGATGCGGATGGATAAATTGTTTCAGATTTAAACCCTTTATCAGATAGTACGGAACGAATAATGGCGTTTGTAACATGTAGAGCAATATAGTTCATCATGATTGTCACGATTACTTCATGCACTTTAAAACGGGCTTTTAAAAATCCAGGGATAAAGGCCCAAAGTGCTCCGGCTGCTGCCGCTGCTAAAATCGCTAATGGAAGATGAATGATTTTCGGTAATTCAAACGAAACACCAACCCAAACAGCAGCTAACCAACCAACAATTAATTGTCCTTCGACACCAATGTTAAATAAGCCGGTGCGAAACGCAAACGCAACCGCAAGTCCAGCTAAAATATAAGGCGTCATTTGCCGAATTGTTTCACCAATATAATAGCTATCCCCAAACGCCCCATATAATAAAGCGGAATAACCTGCAATCGGGTTAAAGCCACTCACTAACATCACAATTGATCCTACTAAAATTCCTAAAAATACGGCTAAAACAGGGATGAATATTCCTGAGAATCGACTTCCATTCATGAAGAAACACCTTCTTCCTTACGTTTACTACCAGCCATCAATAATCCTAGTTCTTGTTCATCCGTTTCTTTTGGATCGACAATGGCTACAATTTTTCCTTCATAGATGACGGCAATACGGTCACTTACATTCATAATTTCATCCAGTTCAAACGACACAAGAAGAACGGCTTTTCCTTGATCTCGCTGTTCAATGAGTCGTTTGTGTATAAATTCAATCGCCCCTACGTCTAAACCACGTGTGGGCTGGGCGGCAATTAGTAAGTCTGGATTGCGATCCACCTCTCGGCCGATAATGGCTTTTTGTTGGTTACCACCGGAAAGCGCTCTCGCTTTTGTATATTCATCGGGTGTCCGTACGTCAAATTCTTTGATTAACTGGCGTGCTTTTTCATAGATGTTTTTGAAATTTAAAATACCATTTTTAGAGTAAGGCTCTTTGTAGTAAGTTTGCAAAACCATGTTTTCGCCAATCGGAAAATCGAGTACGAGACCATGTTTATGACGGTCTTGAGGGATATGACCAACCCCCGCTTCTGTCACTTTCCGTGGCGGTAAATTCGTTATATCCTTTCCATTAAGTAATATGGAACCGGATTCCACCTTTTGTAAACCCGTGATGGCTTCGATAAGTTCGGATTGACCGTTACCGTCAACACCAGCGATACCAACGATTTCTCCTGCACGAACGGTTAAATTTAATTCATTTACTGTTGTTACTCCACGTGCGTCTTTGACAACTAAATCTTTAATTTCAAGCACATTGTCCTTTGGCTTAGCAGGTTCTTTGTCCGTTGTAAATTGAACTTGGCGACCGACCATTAATTCCGCTAATTCAGTTGGGTTTGTATCCGATACATTTAACGTACCAATCCCCTTTCCACGGCGAATAACGGTCACGCGATCGCACACTTCCATAATTTCTTTCAGTTTGTGTGTGATTAAAATGATCGACTTTCCTTCTTTTACAAGGGCTTTCATAATTTGAATCAATTCTTGAATTTCTTGAGGTGTTAACACGGCTGTCGGTTCGTCAAAAATTAAGATGTCTGCCCCGCGGTATAACGTTTTTAAAATCTCAACTCGTTGCTGCATCCCAACGGAAATATCAGCAATTTTCGCTGTTGGATCAACCGCTAATCCATATCGCTCAGAAAGCTCACGAACTTCTTGTTCTGCCTTTTTTATATCGATTGTTCCACCTTTTGTCGGTTCACTACCTAAAATAATGTTTTCAGTTACCGTAAATGTATCGACAAGCATAAAATGCTGATGAACCATTCCAATTCCTAATTCATTAGCGACATTAGGATCGGTAATCTTTACCGGTTTCCCTTTAACGCGAATTTCGCCTGCTTCTGGCTGGTACAAGCCGAAAAGAACGTTCATTAATGTCGATTTACCAGCACCGTTTTCACCTAAAAGCGCATGAATTTCTCCTTGTTTAACTTGGAGCGTAATATTATCATTCGCCACAAAATTCCCAAACTCTTTGCGGATATTGAGCATCTCAATTACATATTCCACTCGAATTTCACTCCTTGCATGGGCATGATAAAATCATCAAATGAAAAGCTACAGCCCGTCTTTTGTAGCTTTTCATTTGATGGTTTTATGGCGAATAAAAAGGCTAGCTTACACTAGCCTTTTATTCAGTTCCATATTTTTCTTATAAAGAAGCTTCAAATTCTTTATACTCTTCACGAGTTTTCGGAACTTGAATTTCTCCGTTAATGATTTTTTGTTTCCAGCTTTCAACTTCAGTTAGTACTTCTTCTGAAATGTTGTCTTGAGTTGGAGCAATACCAACACCATCTTGGTCAAGACCGTATTCGATTACCTCTCCACCAGGGAATTCTCCGTTCATTGCTTTCGTAGCTAAATCATAAACAGCTACGTCAACACGTTTAACCATCGAAGTTAATGTTACGTTGTATGTTGTGTCATTAACTGTTACAACACCTTCAGGCGCTTGGTCTTTGTCAACACCAATTACCCAAATTTCACGGTTCGGATCTTTTGTTTTTAAGTCTTTTGCTTCAGAGAAAACACCGTTACCAGTTGCTCCTGCCGCATGGTAAATAACGTCGATTCCATTCGCATACATGCTTGATGCAATCGCTTTACCTTTGTCCGCTTGGTCGAACGCTCCTGCATATTGTACATCAACAGTTGCTTCAGGGTTTACAGCTTTTACACCAGCGAGGAATCCGCTTTCGAATTTTTCAATTAATGGAATTTCCATACCACCAACGAAACCAATTTTGTTTGTTTTTGTCGTTAATCCAGCAACAACACCTACAAGGAATGAACCTTCGTGCTCTTTAAAAGTAATGCTTGCTACGTTTGGTTTTTCAACAACAGAGTCAACAATCGCGAAATGAGCTTCAGGTTTTTGATCTGCAATTTCGGAAATCGCATCAGTCATTAAGAAACCAATACCGTATATTAAATCGAAGTTATCGCGTACTAATTTATTTAAGTTTGTTTTATAATCCGCATCACTTGCAGATTGTAAGTAATCATATCCACCTTTACCTTTTTCAAGACCATTGTCTGCACCGAATTTTTGTAATCCTTCCCATGCGGACTGGTTGAAGGATTTATCATCCACGCCTCCAACGTCCGTAACCATCGCTACAGAGAATGTGTCTTCTTTGTTTCCAGCTCCAGACTCTCCATCTTTCGTTCCGCATGCGCCTAAAAGAGTTCCAGCTGCAAGAACGAGTGAAAGTGCTAGTCCAAATTTACGCTTTTTCATGTAATTGTACCCCCTATTTTAAAAGTAATTAGTAGAAATGGATTCGGTCCGATTAAAATACCCTCTTTCTAAGAACATGGAAGCTGAACTTGTCCGCCCGAAAATAGTTCACAGAATAGAGGATCGGCTCATCCATTTCATCATAGTGTAGCTGCTTAAGTACAAGCAAAGCCGTCTCCGGTTCACATTCTAAAATCGGAGAAATTTTCTCGTGATACCCAAGCGGTTCGATTTGGGCAACGGCATGTGTAATTTTATGATCCCCTTCATTCTCTAACATATAAAAAATGGAGCCGTCTTTATGTGTAAAATTTTCTGGAAACACTTTTTTAGGGATTTTGTCTAAACAATAGACGACTGGATCACCGTTAGCCGTTCGAACACGCTCAATTAAGACGAACTCATCGTCCAAGTCACAGGAAAACCGGCGAACATCCTCTTCTGTGGCACCTTGGGTGGTTGAACTTAAGAAGATGGTACCTGGTTCCATTCCTGCTTGCTTGATCATGTTCGTAACGCTATTTAGTTGCTCAATCCCTGATGAAAACAAGGGTTTGGAGTTGACAAATGTCCCTACACCATGACGTCGGATAATCACATTTTCTTCCTCCAAAATTCGTAAAGCCTCACGTAATGTCGCGCGACTTACACCCAGTTGCTTCGAAAGGTCGAATTCAGAAGGAAGCTTTTCTTTTTCCTTGTACACCCCTGCTTCAATATCTTTTTTTAACTTGTCAATGACTTGTAAGTATAAATGTCTGTTATCTGTTTTAATACTCATGACTGGAACCACCACCAAACTTTCTTAAGACATCAGACCTCTGATTTCATTCCTACTAATCGAGAATTAATATATCATTTTTTTTTGAATAAATAAATAGAAATTGTGCAATTTTGTCGAAAAAATACAAATAAAAAATAATCAAAATTTTCAGTTTGTCATTTTACCTAAATAAAGGTAATAAAACGGTTACAATACTGGATATAATTAGTATTTTTTGTCAAATTTTATTCTTGTTTCAAAAAGTAAACCGTTTAGTGATTTTTTCACATGGTAATGTAAGCGTTTTTAATAGTATAACATATTTCGATGTTGTCAGACATCTAACCTTTTATTATTAAAAAAATACAGGGGCCGTTCCCCTGTATTTTTTACATCCATTTTTATGATGTTTGTTCCTCTGATGGTTTAGGAATTAATACTGCTCGAGGCTTACTTCCTTCATATGGTCCGACAATCCCTCTTGCTTCCATTTCATCAATCAGCCGAGCCGCTCGTGTATAACCGATTCGGAATCGGCGTTGAAGCATAGATACGGAAGCTGTTTGCATTTCAGCAACTAATTGGACAGCTTCTTCATATAAGTCGTCGTCCACGTCTTCCGTTGCATCTGGTTGATCGTCAGGAATCATTTCTTCTTGGTATTGGGCCTTCTGTTGTGAGATAACAAAGTTCACCACTTCTTCTACTTCTTCATCAGACAGAAATGCTCCTTGAACACGAATCGGTTTCGATGCCCCAACTGGTAAGAACAGCATATCACCACGTCCTAACAGTTTTTCCGCTCCGCCCATATCCAAAATTGTACGTGAGTCCGTTTGGGACGATACCGCAAAAGCAATACGTGAAGGAATATTAGCCTTAATGACGCCTGTGATGACATCTACGGATGGTCGTTGTGTCGCAATAATAAGATGAATACCAGCCGCTCTTGCCATTTGGGCTAACCGAGTAATAGAATCTTCTACATCATTGGAAGCAACCATCATTAAGTCTGCCAGCTCGTCAACAATGACAACAATATATGGTAACAGTGGTTGTTTTTCACCTGTCTCTAAATTATGGCGTTTCACAAACTCATTATACCCTTCAATATTTCTCGTACCCGTATGGGAAAACAATTCGTAGCGGCGTTCCATTTCACTAACGACTTTTTTTAATGCTTGGGATGCTTTTTTCGCATCGGTCACTACTGGCGCTAATAAATGTGGAATACCGTTATATACATTAAGCTCAACCATTTTCGGGTCAATCATCATTAACTTTACTTCATGAGGTTTCGCTCTCATTAAAATGCTTGTAATAATTCCATTAATACAAACACTTTTTCCACTTCCTGTTGCACCTGCCACTAATAAATGGGGCATTTTATTTAATTCGGCTAATACCGCTTCTCCAGTAATATCTCGTCCAAGTCCGATTAATAATTTCGCATCAGGTTTATCGTTTTCTTTCGATTCTAACACTTCTCGCAATGATACTACTGCCACTTCTGAGTTTGGCACCTCAATACCAATAGCCGATTTTCCAGGGATTGGAGCTTCAATACGAATGTCTTTTGCCGCTAACGCTAAAGCTAAATCGTCACTTAAACTCACAATTTTACTAACTTTTACTCCGACATCTGGATGAACTTCGTATTTCGTTACGGCAGGGCCAAGATGAACTTGGGTCACCCGTGCTTTTACCCCAAAGCTTTGGAACGTTCGTTCGAGTTTAGCAGCATTGGCATGAATTAATTCATATTCACTTGATTGATCCGCTTTTTTCGGTCGTTTTAATAAATGAAGTGGCGGTAATTGATAATCTTCATTTTCTACCTCTGCAAAGGTCATTGGTGCCACAGCTTCTTCTTCTGTTTCTTTTTGGTCTTCTTTGTTTGTCGTTTTCCTATTATCACTCGATGAAGATTGAGCTTCAACCGCTTCTCTATTTTCTTGTTCAACATCATACACTTTTTCAGTAAAGCTTGAGATAATCGGCTCTGACGTTTCAATCGTCAATTGTTCCTCGGAAGGTTCCCCATCTTCAGCTGGTTCATTACTAGATTGTTCCTTTTGTTGTTTTTTTGTTTTCTGCTTATGCGCTTGTTTTTCTGTCCATTGCTTCATATCTTGTTTAAAAGCAGACCATTGATTCGTGAAAAAGGAGAAAAGTTTTCCACCAATTTTTCCAATCCACTCACCAAACGACTTCCCTGTAATCAGAATGGCCCCGACCATCATAAGAACAAAGGAAAATAGGACCGTTCCACTCGTATCAAACAATACATAGGCTACTGCAAAACAAATCGCACCAACCATTCCCCCTCCTAAATCGGAGGTTGACGTTTCTCCTTTCACTTCTTGCCAAAATAATTCCCAAGTATTTGTAATGACACTAGGATTCTTGATTGCACCATGATTAGACAACAATTCGAACAGCTTCACATGACTTAAAAGTAACATACTTAAAAGAATAATGTACGTTCCAACTAGCTTTCGGTGAAATAAGAATGGTACTTTTCGTTCAATCATCAAATACCCTGCTATAGCAAACATGCCAATTAAGCCCACCATGTACCATTCTCCTAAGAAAAAACGAAAAAAGTAAACTACTGCATGACCTACGGCACCTAGTTGTACAATAGAAATCGTGCTAATAGCCATCAATAATAATCCGATAATTTCAAATTGAATTGTCCGTTTCATATCTATTTGCTTCTTCGACCGCTTCTTCTTCTTTGACATTTTATCACCTATTACTATGCCTTTTTTCCTTTAGAATGAAGAAAGCAGCCCTCATCGGCTGCTATTCATGTATTCCTTATTATATCACAGAACATTTGTTCAGGAAACGTTTCCCTTTAATTTAATGAAATATATTGCCCAGGTGTATATTGTTCCATCATGTAATGAAAGGGATTGCTGCTTAATATACGAACGATGCGATAGCGCTCCTGTTCTTTTTCTACAATCATCGGAATTCCTTGAAAGGTGACGAGCTTTTGCTTGTAATATTCGTTCGTTGGTAATGGAAACATTAATTCGTATGGAACGGTCGTATGAAGAATCATTGAACCATCCCTTCCTTTTTGTTTATTTCAATAAGTTCGTTGAGTTTATTCATGGCCATTCCAATTCCACCTACTTCATCAATTAATCCGAATTTCACTGCGTCAGCGCCAACGACATTTGTTCCAATGTCCCTAGTTAGATTTCCTTTCGCAAACATTAAATCTTTAAATGTTTCCTCTGAAATTTTGGAATGTTTGACGACAAAACGTACCACTCTCTCTTGCATCTTATCTAAATATTCAAACGTTTGGGGAACTCCAATGACTAATCCTGTTAAGCGTATCGGGTGAATGGTCATCGTTGCTGTTTCGGCAATAAAAGAATAATCACACGAGACCGCAATCGGCACCCCAATGGAATGTCCTCCCCCTAGCACAATGGAGACCGTTGGCTTTGAAAGGGAGGCGAGCATCTCAGAAATAGCTAAACCGGCTTCAACGTCTCCACCTACCGTGTTTAACACAACGAGTAATCCTTCAATTTTTGGGTTTTGCTCAATGGCGACAAGCTGCGGAATAATATGCTCATATTTGGTTGTTTTATTTTGAGGTGGAAGCTGCATATGTCCTTCAATTTGTCCAACAATTGTTAAGCAATGGATATTCGTCTCTGGAGATAACTGGGGTACATTTGTGGCACCCAGCTGTTGAATTTTTTCTACAAGCTCCGATTTCCTTTCTTCTTTCGATGGTGATTCTTGCTGTGCTTCCCACTGGTGATTCATATTAGAAATCCCCTTTCTTGCAATTCCTCCTTTTGTTTGAGGCAATTGCTTTTTCTTCCTACCGTTTAGTATTCGCTCTCCTTTGGGAATCATACAGGTCAATAAAAAAGGATGCTCAACATTAAGAGCATCCTACACCATTCATTATATTTCCATAATAATTGGTAATATCATTGGTCTTCGTTTCGTTTGATCAAACAAATATTGATTTAACGAATCACGGATTTCTTGTTTAATATTCGACCATTCAAAGGATTCTTTGGACATGTTCCGTTCTACAATCCCTTTTACTATACTGATCGATTCTTCCATTAAATGTTCGGATTCACGAACATAGACAAACCCACGCGAAATGATTTCCGGTCCTGAAGCAATTTTCTTCTCTTTCTTATTCAATGTGACAACCACAATAAAAATACCGTCTTCTGAAAGTAATTTTCGGTCACGTAATACAATGTTCCCCACATCGCCTACACCAATACCATCAATTAACACGTTGCCTGCAGGTACACGGCCACCTGGTCGAATAGTACCATTACGAATTTCAACGATTTCTCCTTTATCTGGGATATAAATATGTTCTTTTTTCACCCCTACTGATTGAGCTAACTTCGCGTGGGCTTTTAACATACGATATTCACCTTGAATCGGGATGAAAAATTTTGGTTTCATTAAGTTAATCATCATTTTTAGTTCTTCTTGGCTACCGTGTCCTGAAGCATACGCTTTCCGAGAGTTCATAATAACCATTGCTCCCGCCCGATACAACATATCGACCGTTTTATACATCGCTAACTCCATATTTGGTGTTGGTGTTGCGGTAATTAAAACGGTGTCACCTTGCTTAATATTCACTTGTTTATGCGATTGTTTCGCCATTTTTTGTAATGCTTCTAAAGGTTCACCGTGAGACCCTGTTGTTAACAGCGCAATTTCATCATCTGGATATTGATCAATGTCTTGGATTGGAATAATCGTATCTTCATGAACGCTTAAATATCCGAATTGATGAGCAATATCAAATACTCGTTTAATGCTTTTTCCTACAAACGCGACTTTACGATAATTTTCATACGCTGCATCTAACACTTGTTGGATGCGGTTTAAATTCGCTGCATACGAAGCGACAATGATTCGCCCTTTTGCTGAGTGGAAGGCATCCGACATTTCACGGGCAATGGCCGCATCCGACGTCGAATAGCCCGGTCTTTCCGCTTCTGTACTATCAGATAACAAACAAAGTACCCCTTCTTCTCCGATTTTCGCCATTTTCCCTATGTCTGCTTGATATAACGGAGCCGCTCCTTGGTCAAATTTAAAATCTCCCGTAACGACAATGGCGCCTTCAGACGTATGGAAGCAAACACCGACCGAATCAGGTATTGTATGGGTCGTGCGGAAGAATGAAACGTCCACGGTATCAAAATGAAGTCGCGTTTTGGAATGAATCGTATAAAACTTAGCCTCTCCACGGTATTCTTGTTCTTTTAATTTTTCTTTGGCTAAAGCGACTGTTAATTTTGTCCCGTACACTGGCGCTTTAATTTTCCTCAGGACGTAAGATAAAGCTCCGATGGCATCTTCATGACCGTGTGTTAAAAAAATGCCTTTAATGCGGTGTTTCTGCTCTTCCAAATAAGTAATATCAGGAATGACTAAATCGATTCCAAACATTTCGTCCTCTGGAATCTTTATACCCGCATCAACAATAAACATTTCGTGGTCTATTTCCACCACGTACATGTTTTTTCCTACTTCTCCCATTCCTCCAAGTGGAATAATTTTGATGCTTTCGTTCGTTCGTGTATTCAATTTTTGTTTCCTCCTATGTAGAAATCCCGATCAAGGCGAGTTAAGTTTATTATACTTGATGATAAAAATGATGTACAACCAAAATTAACTAATGATTTTTTTCTCGTGAAAAAAAAAAGAGGAAGCTATCACCAACCATGGCGATAGCTTTCCCCATTAATAATTTTGTAACAAGTTCGTTAATGTCACTCTTTCTTCTTCCGTTAACGGGACGAGTGGTAAGCGCACGGAACCAACGTCGAGACCTTTAATTTGGAGCGCTGTTTTTACTGGTGTAGGACTTGGGGCAGCGAATAAACCTCTCATTAATGGAAGTAGCTTTTGGTGCATTTTAGCTGCTTCAATTGCCTTCCCTTGTAAAAATAGTTGAATCATTTCTTGCATTTCATTTCCAATGATATGTGAAGCCACTGAGACGATACCCACTCCACCTATGGACAGAACTGGTAATGTTAAGCCATCATCACCACTATACAACACAAAATGATCATCCGTATTAGCAATAATTTCCGTCATCGCATCTAAGTTGCCGCTTGCTTCTTTAACCGCCACGATATTGTCGATTTTCGCTAGCTCAATAATCGTCTCTGGTGCTAGATTCGTAACCGTTCGTCCTGGAACATTATACAGCATGATAGGTAAGGTCGTGGCTTCAGCAACGGAGCGAAAATGTTCGAATAACCCTCTTTGATTTGGTTTATTATAATACGGCGTAACAAGCATGATTGCGTCTACGCCTGTTTCTTCCGCTTTTTTCGTTAATTCGATCGTTTGATGAGTATTGTTGCTTCCTGTTCCCGCGATAACCGGCACTCGGCCATCGACCACTTTCACAACATGTCGGAACAAGGCGATTTTTTCTTCAGTTGATAAAGTTGGTGATTCACCTGTCGTTCCAGCAACGACTAACGAATCGGAGCCATTGTTAATTAAATATTCTACAAGTTGCGTCGTCTTTTGAAAGTCAATATTTCCTCGACGATCGAATGGGGTCACCATTGCTGTCGAGATACGTCCAAATTGAACCATCATTATTTCACCTCTACTCCATTTGCTCTAATTCAAAGGTGTCTTCTTGTAATTGAAATGCATCGTGTAAGGCGTTTACTGCTTCTACTAAATCACTTTCTTTTACTAATACCCATATCGTTGTATGACTATCTGCCGACTGTAAAATACGAATGCCTCGGTCTGATAACGCTGTTACAATTTTGGATGTAATTCCTGGAACACCAGCAATTCCTGCTCCAACAACGGATACTTTCGCACAATGGCGCTCCACTTCAGGCTCATAACCTAATTTTTGTAAAATTTCAATCGCCCGATCCGTAATATCTTCAGAAACCGTATAAACAACTCCTGTTGGTGAAATATTGATGAAATCGACACTTATATGTTCATTCGCCATCGCCTTGAATACTTCTGATTGAAGATTGTATTGGTCTTTTTTGGCCGATACTTTAATTTGGGAGATGTTGCTTACATGTGCAATTCCAGTAACTGTCCGCTCTCGAACATCTGTCCCTTGTTTTTGCTTATTTAATGAGGTGACAAGCGTACCAAGTCCATCGGAATACGTCGATCGGATACGAATCGGAATCTTCGCTTGCATCGCAATTTCGACCGCACGTGGATGAATAACTTTAGCCCCTTGATACGCCATGTTACATACTTCATTGTACGTCACAACAGAAAGTGGACGCGCTTTTTCGGCGATTCGTGGATCAGCCGTCATAATCCCTTCGACATCCGTAAAGATATCGATCCATTCTGCGTTCAATGCTGCCCCTAACGCCGCTGCCGAAGTATCACTACCTCCTCTTCCAATCGTAGTGATATCTCCATTTTTTCCAACTCCTTGGAACCCAGCGACGACTACGACATCGTAAGACTCTAGTTCTTTCAATAATCGTTCACATTTCATCTCAATAATTTTAGCGTTCGTATGGTCATTATTGGTTCGAAATCCAGCTTGAGCACCTGTAAGAGCCGTTGCTCGAATCCCATGACTCAGCAGCATATTGGAAAAAACAACGCTTGAAATGACTTCGCCACAAGACATGAGTAAATCGAGTTCCCGTTTACTAATCTGTGCTTCGGTTCCACCGACAAGCGATAAAAGGGTGTCGGTTGCGTACGGCTCTCCTTTGCGTCCCATCGCAGAAACGACGACTACTACTTTATAGCCGTCTTTCAATGCTGTTTCAACATGTTTACGAGCCATTTGGCGGCCCTGTTCATTGCGAACAGACGTACCGCCAAACTTTTGGACTATAATTTTCATAAAAACACCTCTAGCCATTGTTTCTTATAAAGTGGAGGTTCAATCAATTATTTTACTAATCCTAACTTTATTAAGCTTTCTGCAATTTGCACGGAGTTCCATGCCGCACCTTTTAACAGATTATCGGATACAATCCATAAATGGAATCCTTTTTCTTCATCTAAGTCTTTTCGAATACGTCCAACAAATACTTCATTTTTTCCGACACAATCTGCAGGCATCGGATAAATTTGTTCAGCTGGATTATCTTGCAAGACTACCCCTGGTGCATCCCTTAACAGTTGGTGCAAGTCGCTTACAGAGATCCCCTCTTGTTCAACTTCAATATAGACAGATTCAGAGTGGCCTGTCACAACAGGAAGTCTAACACAAGTTGCCGCTACTTTTAAGTCTGGCATATGCATAATTTTTTTCGTTTCATTAATCATTTTCATTTCTTCGAACGTAAAGCCATTGTCTTGGAATTTATCAATTTGAGGAATCGCATTAAAGGCAATTTGATAATGCTTTTCATCGCCTTTTACTGGTAACACTTTTGGTTCAAAAGGTTCTCCATTTAAAATGGCTTTCGTTTGTTCTTTTAATTCATCTATGGCAACCGCGCCCGCACCAGAAACTGCTTGATACGTCGATACGATAACTTTTTTCAGTCCAAAAGCTTTACGAATTGGTTCTAATGCTACAACCATTTGAATCGTTGAACAGTTTGGATTAGCGATAATTCCTTTATGTTCATGTAAATCGCTTTCGTTCACTTCTGGTACGACTAATGGCACTTCAGGATCCATACGGAAGGCACTCGTGTTATCAATAACAATAGCACCTCGTTTTACTGCTTCAGGAGCTAATGCTTTAGAAACAGAACCTCCCGCACTAAATAACGCAATATCTACACCTTCAAAACTCTCTGGTGTTGCTTCTTGAACCGTTACCTCTTCTCCTCGAAACAGCACTTTTTTCCCTGCTGAACGGGCAGACGAGAGAAGTGTAATTTTTTCAATTGGAAACTGACGTTTTTCAAGCGTCTGAATCATTTGTTGACCAACCGCACCAGTCGCACCTACGACCGCAACATGATAGCCTTTTAATTTTTCCATATTTCTTTACTCCTTCCACAACTATTCCGTCTATAACAGATGGAATACGACCGAATAAATATTCTTTTTAATATCGTTATTGTAACATATTCTTTTTAATAGAGAAGTAGAAAAAAAATATTCCGTAGATGTGGGATTTAGCCTTGATACCGTTCAATAATAACTGGTTGCAGTTGTTTTCCTTCTAGCGCTGCCTCTACGGTTGGAAGTAATTTGTTCATATCGGCTACCATGGAATTCGGTTTTTTAAACGGATGGTCTTGCCCAAATGGAATAAAATAAATGTTTTTCGTAGCCATTAAACGCATGAGATTCACTCCATTTAGACCGAGAGCATCGTTTGTGGAAATTCCAACAACCACAGGGTGATGATTGCGCAACGTAGCTTTTGCGGCCATTAAAACAGGTGAATCGGTCAAGGCATTGGCTAGCTTACTCATCGAATTTCCGGTTAATGGCGCTATGACCATACAATCTAAAGGCATTTTGGGCCCAAGTGGTTCGGCGTCAACAATGGATTGAATGACTTTTTTTCCGGTTAAATTTTCAATCCGTTCGATCCAATCTTCCCCTTTACCGAATCTTGTTTCCGTTTGTTGTACCGTAGCTGTAACAATAGGGACAACGTCTGCACCTGCTTTTACAAGTGCTTCAATTTGAGGATACACAGCATCATACGTACAATGAGAGCCCGTTAATCCGAACCCAATACGTTTCCCCTTTACCTCCATTTATGGATTCTCCTTTCTTTGTGAATATTCTTCGTAAAGTAACTTCGCAATAACGGTCGCCAGTATTTTCCCGGCTGTTTTCGGCGCCACAATGCCCGGTAGCCCTGGGGCCAATAAAGCTTTTATTCCTCGTTTTTCGGCATAACGAAAATCAGTCCCACCAGGTTTTGATGCTAAATCGATAATGAGCGTGTGTGATGGCATTTTCGCAATAACGGATGCTGTCACGACTAAGTGTGGAATGGTATTAATGACAATATCAACATCATGAACTTCTTTTTCTAAGTCATGAAGATAAAATGGGTATAATCCCATTTCTGTAATCCGAGCAATGTGTTCACTTCTTCTGGCTCCTACTTTTACTTTCGAACCTAAATGATGAAAAACTCTAGCCACACTCATACCCACACGTCCGAGACCAAGCACCACCACGTTCGAACCGTGAATGGTAAAATCAGTATGCTGAATCGCCATCATGATCGTGCCTTCGACAGTTGGAATGGAGTTATAAATCGCTACATCATCTCTTTCAAACAATTGAACGAGTTTTCGATTTGCTTGACTCGTAATATGATCTAAGTACGAGTTGCTAATTCCGGAATAAATAACACAGTGTGATGGTGTTTGGCTTAACCATTTTTCAGTTAATTGTACTTTTTTATTTGAAAAGATTGTTTCTACTTGGCCTTCTAAACTCGTTCCTGGTACTGGTAAAATAATGGCATCTAATTGGGAAGGATCTAAGTCTTCAAACTCTTCTTTTACCGCACCTGTAAACGCATGATCCAATTGCTCAAAACCTACAAGAACAAGCTTTGCATCCAGTTCGGTAAGCTTTCGAATGATTTCTAGTTGTCTCGCATCACCGCCAATACAGGCGATATGCATTCCTGTTAACATCAATGTTTTTCACCTTCTTTAAAGAAAGATGAGGGAGTTATCACTTCAACAGTTTATGAATCGATAGACGAATGGGTGAATTGTTAATGCGGGAATCTTCCCGGAAGGTTTGAGTAGAGTAAATTTTTAATGAGGATCACCTTTACTTGAGGAAGTTTTTCGATATAGTTGGTACTTTATTTTTTTGGAGAGTTTGGCACTTGGGGGATTTTTTAAAGTGTGTCACATGGATGACTAGAGAATCGAGTAGGAGGGGGCGAC
>NZ_JBCNBW010000050.1:0-1489 GCF_050478865.1 Aeribacillus pallidus
TGCCTGCCTGTCACGCAGGAGATCGCGGGTTCGATTCCCGTCGGGACCGCCATTTTTTTGGCTCTATACTAAATGTGGTGGTCATGCTTATCATCTCAAGGGCTCAGATAATTCACAAAAAATGATTAAAAAATAACACCTTCTTCTCTCTCTTTGATAATCTAAAGTTGCCACACAATAGACAGCAAAGGGAGAGAAGATAGGTGCTTACTCATTCTATCATAAACTTATTAGGGATTAAAGATAAGCATGTAGAGATTTTTGATTCAGGGGAAGAAGAAGGCGTATTTTGGTTTGAACTACATACACGTGTGAAAATGCAGAAATGTCCGAAGTGTAAAAGCCGTACAAAACGCATCCATAGCTATCGAATGCAAAAAATACAGAGTTCATCAATAGCGGGAAAAAGAGTGTACTTACATGTGAAGAAGCGAAGATATCGTTGTACAACATGTGGTCATACTTTTTATGAAAAGCTTTCGTTTGTAGATCGATATCAACGTCACACGCTCATGCTGGCTCAGGAGGCATTATGTTTAAGTGCAGAAATGTCCTTTACACATGCTGGGATGCTAGCTGGGGTGAGTACAAACCGACTATTGAGAATGTTCGATGCACGATCCATCCCTGTTAAAAAGGTACTTCCGCGTGCGATTGCCATTGATGAATTTAAGGGTGATGCAGGAGGAGAAAAATATCAAACGATTATTGTCGATGTAGAAAATCGAGAAGTTTTGGATGTTCTGCCAGACCGACGTGTAAAAACGATTGAAACCTATTTAAAACAATGTGATACAGGGAATGTACAGATCGTGGTGATGGATTTATCCAAGTCATTTAAGAAAGCTGTTCAAAGACAATTAGCGAATCCTCTTATTATTGCGGATCGATTTCACTTTATGAGACAAGCTTATTGGGCATTTGATCAAGTAAGACGAGAAGTGCAACATAAATTATATAAGGAACAACGTATTCGAATGAAAAGAAATAAAGAGCTTTTATGGAAATCCCCGTTTAAGCTCAATCAAAAAGAGAAAGAGCGAGTAGAAGAACTCTTGGCACTTGATTCGGACTTGAGGGAAGCCTATGAGTTAAAGAATGAACTAGATGTCTGGTTTAAAACAAGTACAATGGAAAATGCCAAAACAGGTTTAGAAGCATGGATGACGAGAGTTGAGGAATCTGGAAACGAAGCATTTAAAAAAGTCGTTCAAACATTTAATAGGTGGAAACAAGAGATTTTACAATCCTTCATGTATCCATTTAACAACGGATATATTGAAGGTGTAAATAATACAACCAAGGTAATCAAACGAATGTCTTATGGAATAAAAAGCTTTGAGCGATTACGAAAAAAGATATTGTGGCGTCAACTTATCAGAAGGAATGTAGGTTAACCTACATTCCCTCTGATAAGTTGACGCCACAATACCTTTTTTCGTAATCGCTCAAAGCTTTTTATTCCATAAGACGT
Organism: Aeribacillus pallidus; assembly: GCF_050478865.1. Classification (NCBI taxonomy): domain Bacteria; kingdom Bacillati; phylum Bacillota; class Bacilli; order Caryophanales; family Bacillaceae; genus Aeribacillus; species Aeribacillus pallidus. The sequence continues at coordinate 1,475 of NZ_JBCNBW010000050.1, forward strand.
TCGTTTGATTACCTT
>NZ_JBCNBW010000051.1:0-1305 GCF_050478865.1 Aeribacillus pallidus
GGCTCTACACTAAATGTGGTGGTCATGCTTATCATCTCAAGGGTTCAGATAATCCGCAAAAAATGATAAAAAAATAACACCTTCTTCTCTCTCTTTGATAATCTAAAGTTGCGACACAAAAGACATCAAAGAGGGAGAGAAGATAGGTGCTTACTCATTCTATCATAAACTTATTAGGAATTAAAGATAAGCATGTAGAGATTTTTGATTCAGGGGAAGAACAAGGCGTATTTTGGTTTGAATTACATACACGTGTGAAAATGCAGAAATGTCCGAAGTGTAAAAGCCGTACAAAACGCATCCATAGCTATCGAATGCAAAAAGTACAGAGTTCATTAGTGGCGGGAAAAAGAGTGTACTTACATGTGAAGAAGCGAAGATATCGTTGTACAACATGTGGTCATATTTTTTATGAAAAGCTTTCGTTTGTGGATCGATATCAACGTCACACGCTCATGCTGGCTCAGGAGGCATTATGTTTATGTGCAGAAATGTCCTTTAAACATGCTGGAATGCTAGCGGGGGTGAGTACAAACCGAATATTAAGAATGTTCGATACACGATCCATCCCTGTCAAAAAGGTACTTCCACGTGCGATTACCATTGATGAATTTAAGGGTGATGCAGGAGGATTAAAAATATCAAACGATTATTGTCGATGTAGAAAATCGTGAAATATTGGATGGCTGCCAGACCGATGTGTAAAAACGATTGAAACCTATTTAAAACAATGTGACACAGGAAATGTACAGATCGTAGAAATGGATTTATCCAAGTCATTTAAGAAAGTAGTTTAAAGACAATTAGGGAATCCTCTTATTATTGCGGATCGGTTTCATTTTATGAGACAAGCTTATTGGGCGTTTGATCAAGTAAGACGAGAAGTGCAACATAAATTATATAAAGAACAACGTATTCGCATTTAGAAAAGTCGTTCAAACATTTAAGAGATGGAAACAAGAGATTTTACAATCCTTCATGTATCCATTTAACAATGGTTATATTGAAGGTGTAAATAATACAACCAAGGTAATCAAACGAATCTCTTATGGAATTAAAAGCTTTCAGCGATTACGAAAAAAGATATTGTGGCGTCAACTTGTCAGAAGGAATGCAGGTTAACCTGCATTCCTTCCAAAGAGAGAGTATTGGAAATATTTACACCACCACAATTGACAGAGAGCCATAAATATCCGTTTCACTTTTTCCCAGAACGAGTTATCTTTCAGTTTTACAGTTTTAATTTTTTTGTCGCTTAACTTGATTTCTACATGTTCCACATGTTGCAAGCTTAAGGCTTCATTA
>NZ_JBCNBW010000052.1:0-53231 GCF_050478865.1 Aeribacillus pallidus
CCACATTTAGTATAGAGCCAGTTTTTTAGAAAAAGTACACTTAGTGAATAAAATAAAAAACTACGAACGTATTTGTTCGTAGTTATAAAATCCACCAAACTTTTATTTTTTATAATTTTTCGCGTTATAAATAGCCGCTGCATAATCTGCACGTGTAGCTCGATCGGTTGCACGGAATAATTCTGTTTGATAAACAGTCGTTTGGTCAATTAATTTCAACAGCATAATATCTTTGTACGCCCAATAAGAAGAGGCAACATCTTTATAAGAAGAGCTAACGGCAATCGCATCTTCATTTAATTTAATTTTAAATGCACGTGAGACAATTGCTGCCATCTGTGCTCTAGTCATTTGTTCATTTGGTCGGAACGTACCATCTGGAAACCCATTAATAATTCCAGCATATTTTATGGCAGCGATGTCTTTTGCAAAAGTAGAGGAAGGGGATACGTCTTTAAAGCTTGTCGTCGTAGTTGTTGAGAACTTAAAAATTCGATTGATAATCGCGGCAGCTTGTCCTCTAGTCACTGGACTATCCGGGCGGAACTCATTGTTATTAAAGCCTAAAATAATTTCTTCTTTTGCTAACGAAATAATTGCCTTAAACGCAGGATGATCACTAGATACATCGATAAATGTTTGAAGTTCAGGAATTCTTTTACCCGTCACAAATTTTGGACCCCAGTACGAGTTATCAAGAGAAGCAATAGCAATCCCCTTACTAGAAGTTGCGCTAATAAACTTATTATCTCCTATGTATATTCCTGAATGAGAAATACCTGACTTGTATGTATTCTCAAAAAACACTAAATCTCCTGGAATTAATTCTTCTTTCTTAACAGGAATGCCTACCTTATATTGGTCAGCTGACGTGCGTGGTAGCTCGATATCAAACTGTTTATAAACAAAGTATAAAAAGCCCGAACAATCAAAACCTAATGGAGTACTTCCACCAAACAAATAAGGAACACCTATATACTTCTTTGCAAACTCAACTAGTTCTTCGTTTTTTTCCGCTGCTTGGGAAACATTTGTGAACGGGATGCATACGAACAAGAAACAAAATACGACACTTTTCCATAAAACTTTCATCTTGATCACCTCGTAGTACCATTTCCCGACAAAATCTACTTAAATTCTATCAAATTTATCGACGAGTTTACGTTACGTTTCTATTACAGAAACATTAAAAAAGGAGCGGGAATCCCACTCCTATCGTTTTAAAAAGAAATGATTTTCGGCTCGAGATAAAAATACGGAAAAGGCGTATCGAGTCATTGATTCATGAGGATGAAACGTACCATCCGGATACCCTCTCGTATATCCTGCTGTCGCAACTTTTAAAATCTGCTCATATCCTGTCACATTTTCTGTTACATCTGAGAAAGCTATATCCGAATGAATATCTTCTAGTAAATACGCATTTGCTAATAATATAGCCATTTCAGCTCGTGTAACTGGAGAGTCAGGACGAAACGTACCATCTGGGAAACCACTAATAATTCCATGATCAAAGGCAGATTGAATATATCCTGAAGCGAAGTAATTCCCTCCAACATCTTTGAAAACAGTTGGTCGCTTCTCTCCATTCAAGCCCAGTGCTCTTCCTAAAAGGGCTACGGCTTCCCCTCGTGTAATATAACTTCTAGGTTTTATGTAGTTACCTGGATAACCAGTTAAAATATTTCGTTGGTATAAATAAACTAGATTCGGGCTATACCAATCTTCTGGCTTTATATCCTTAAAGGCAGGAGAAGAAACTTGAACGGTTACTTGTTCGACACGTACTCCTCCATCTCGATCTGTGAAGGTAAATGTATAGTTATAAGTTCCTTTGACGGCATAATCTATGTAGTTTAACATGAACGCTCCTTGATAAATTATTTGTCCGTCTCGCTCTATTTTGAACGTATCATCGTTAGCTTCTTTGATAAACCGGAACGTAATCTTTCCATCACTGCTCACTTCCGGATAAACTTTTTGTCCTTCTATATTTTCTGGACGCTCATAAGTCCCTAATCCATACCCAAAAAACGAATCTCTACCAGGTTCTCCAAGATCTTGGGCCGTTTGCTGAATGATTGTGCGCAACTCTACATGGCTTAAATAAGGATAAGTTTCTTTATATAACGCAAGTAATCCGGTAATATACGGAGTAGCCATTGACGTGCCGGACATATATGTATACCCGTCAGGAGTTCCATCAGGATCCAACTCGGAAGGATATGTGCTATATATTCCGCCACCGAATGCTACCATTTCCATTTCAGGACCTGTAGCCGATTGTGGGATTTTTTTTAACGTATGATCAATCGCTCCTACGGCAATCACACTATCGTATTTAGCTGGATAGAGCACATTGTTACTATCGACGTCGACTCCTTTTCCTTCATTCCCCGCTGCTGCAACAATTAACACTCCTTGTGAATAAGCTTTATCAATGATCGCGTGTAGAGCGGGGTCATTAGATTTTGCTGATACACTTAAATTGATTATATCTATCCCATTTTCGATAGACCATTCAATCCCTTTCATTATACTAACAGTAGAACCATAGCCGGATGCATCGAGAGCTTTAACTGCGTATAGTTCTACACCTGGTGCCACTCCAAGGATACCAATATTGTTATCTTGAGCACTTATGATTCCTGCCACATGTGTACCGTGCCCATTATCATCTTCAAATCCGTTTGTACAATCAAAGCTTTCTAATACACACACACCACCTGCAATTCGTAGATCAGGGTGGTCGGTATCAACACCAGTATCAATAACGGCGACTTTTACTCCTTTTCCTGTAACACCTGTTTCCCTAGCCGTATTAATTTTCATCTCGTTATACCCTACTAATTTTACTTGGGTTAATTCAGCAGGTTTATCCTTTGTAATGGAAACGATGTCATCTCCTGTTTTTAATACTTGCAGTTGCTGTTCGGTAGCCGTAACCGTTACTGCTGGAATCAAAGAAAATGTATGATTAACTTCTACTTCAGCTTTTTGTAAAAGGGAATGGTCTACTTCCTTACTAAATAAAATAATATACGATTCGGATGACTGAGCTTTTCCGTAGATAGGAAAAAAAATAAGAGAAACAATGAAACTAGAAATGATAAGTATTAACTTGTTCATCATAACACCTTCCAAAAAAAGCAAGGAATCTAGAGACTCCTTGCTTTAATGTAATTTAGGAGACGGCTTTTCTTTTAATATATCATATAAATTTTGGACATCTAGTTTTTCATAATGATAATAATAATCTAAAATCCCTAAATAGATTGCTTTAGCTGCAATTTGACGCATTTCTGGGGACTTCAACTTTTCATTATCTTTTTTATTGTCAATAAACCCCAATTCTACTAACGCTGCAGGCATCGTGTTTTCACGTAGTACATGGAAGTTTCCTTTTTTCACTCCACGATCAGCTAGTTGCCAAGCATCCACCATTCGCTTTTGAATATATGTAGCTAATGCTTTACTTGCTTCTACATGAGGATTCGTTGCTGCAGCACTATAATAATAGGTCTCCGTTCCATTAGCCGATCCATTAAAGGCATTGGCGTGAATACTAACAAAAATATCTCCATTTTGTTCTTTTGCAAAAGCCACTCGATCACTAAGAGCTACTCTTTTATCCGTTTCGCGAGTATATTTAACTTGAAAAGGAGTTTGTTTAAAATAATCTTTCATTCTTAAAGCCACATCTAATACGACATCTTTTTCATATAGTCCAAACCCAATCGCACCTGGATCTGACCCCCCATGACCTGGGTCGATAATGATCGTTCGTTGATAAAGTTCGTCTGTTGAAATAGAAGTATCTTTTAAGAAATCAGTATGTACAAACCCTCGAGTATTATCTACTTTAATATACGCCCATTGACCGATATAGTAACCCACTTGAACCGGTTTTGACATTGGAATCGTGAGTATAACAGGAAAATTGGTCGAAGGTCCAGTACGTAAGTTTAGACCTGTAGCATGAACATAGAATGTTGTATCGAATGATACTTCTTCCCCTGGTAAGCGCAATTGCTCGTTTACCGCACGTGCTAAAAATACAGCAAAATCAGATCGCTTAATAGATTGCAACTCTCCAAAACTACCATCAGCAAATCCTTGGGCAATCCCTTTATCGATTAATAGCTTTGTAGCAGCTCGAATGGTTTCGGCATTCCATTGAAATGCACGACTTAATAATAAAGCCATTTCTCCCCTCGAGACAGGTTGCTCTGGCTTAAATGAACCATCGCTGTATCCGGTCACAATATTTAAATTGGCAGCCGCTTGTATGTAACCAGAGGCAAAATTATTTATTCCTACATCTTTAAATTCAGTTTCTTTTTGTGTGCCATCTAATGAAAGAACGCGACCAATCATGGCAGTGGCCTCTGCTCGTGTTACCGCTCGATCTGGTTGAAAATACCCTTTCGAATCCCCGTTTATAATTTTACCTTCAGCTAAATAGTAGATTTCTTTTTTTGCACGGTGAGAATCACCTACATCTTTAAACGTTAATCCATAAGTTAATGGGATATGGACACTTAAAGCTAAAAAACATGCCGCAAGTACAACTACGACCCTTTTCACCAAAAATCTCCTCTCGTCATTTTTTTACAATTTTATCATAAAGGAATGATGAAAAATATCGTGCGAACTATCTATTTTTGTAGAGATTTGTAGATGATAAAGGAAGTAATTTTCAACATTCGACGTTAAATTCATTGATAAGAGATTTCTATAATGGTATGTTATTGGCAGGATCTACTAAATGATAGGAGGACTATATGAAATACCAACTAAATGTTTGGAAGGCTCTTATACATCCACGAACTCATTTATATCAATTAGCCCAATCAGAAGTTATAGGCTCATTAAAAAGAAACACCTTCATTTTGTTGCTTTTATCACTCTCTGTTTTCTTTGTAAAAGGTATGCTTGGAATTGAACAGCATCCTATATCTAGGGAGTTAGTAACCCTGTCTATGGATGAATTTATAGAAAGAAAAACATATTTTTTTGTGGGACAAATACTTAACGGTGGATTATATCCTTTGCTATTTATTGTTCTACCGGCAATCTATTATTGGTCGCTAACCGATATAGAGTTTAAAAAGCTAATAGCCGTTCATATGATCGTATTTCCTATTTATTTGTTGCAATCAATTATCCAAGCTTTGTTATATGTGTTACCTGGATTACCTTGGTATTCTTCTCCTTTATCACTTGGAATTTTAGCACAAATACTGACAAACAACGAATTTTTCATCTATTTCTTTGGTTCGATTACTTGGTTCCAAGTTTGGATTTTCTACATACAATTCAAAGCATTAAAAGAGCTCACATCTATTAATAACAGTAAAAAGATTTTATTCATAACGGTATTTCATATAATTATCATCTTGATTCACTCGTTACTATCCTATATTGATTTTTATCAACTTGTTAAAGGATTGTGATCATGATGGCATTGAAGTTAAAGATTGTCACCATACTTATTGGTTTAACGATTGTTATTAACACAATGCTTCTTTTATGGAAAGAGGAACAAATAGAACGAATCAATTACATTTCATCCTGGACAACCGTTGAAACAAAAAACATAAAAACCACGATGCCAACTGATGGAGTTGTCGTTCCGGAAAAATTTCATCAAATTTATTTTAACGATCAATGGGGATCTTTTCATGAATTTTTAGTAAAAAAAGAGGATCAAATTCAAGTGGGGACGCCACTATTTGATTATACGGTCATCGACTACCATTCAAAAATCGATCAAGTAGAAGAAGCAATCAATCAATTAACATCTAAAAAAGAAAGCCTAGAAGAACAATTACTGAAACTAAAAGGTCTTGAAGTCTTGGACACTGAAGAAGAAGAATCGCCCAACGATGAATGGTTAAATCTACAAAAAGAAATTATACAAGTTGAACACCAAATTTCACTTGTCGAAAACGAACTAGCCATAAAAGAAGAAGAATTGCGTCAACTCGAGGCACAGAACAACATCGTTACTTTTTCAAGTCCGATAGAAGGAAAAATTGTAGACATCCAATACAACTTGGAAAACCCTATTATCACGATTGCATCTGATAATCGGTTAATAGAGGGCGTTGTTACGGAAGATCAAGTTTTAGATATCGAAGAAGGGATGAAAGTGGAAATCACCCACTCCTCTACTCGATGGGAAGGCACCATTCTTTCGGTGTCAGAATACCCAATCGATACGCCTTCTTCCAACCAGTCAAGTCAATATACCATCAAAGTCCAACCGGAAGAAGAAATTTCGCTTCCATATGGTGTTCATATGACATTACACATCATAAACCGAGAAGTCCCTGATGCGTTAGTACTTCCGAAGGCATATGTGTTAGAGAAAAACAATTCAACATATGTTTACCAACTATTATCAAATGGTACGTTGACAAAACAAACCATTCAAACGGGACTTGTGCAAGGTGACCTAGTGGAGACAATAGAAGGTGTACAACAAAGCAGTATTGTAGCAGCACCACCTAAAAAGGTGTTCCCAAATCATCCGTTTACGGTCCCACTTTCTCATGTAAAATGGAAAGCATTGAACTGGAAACAAGCAAAAGATCATTGGAATTATATATTACTAGGCCTACTTGAACATGAATAAAGAGAGTCGGTGAAACGACTCTCTTTATTCATTCCATTTTTTAAATGAATGGAAGTGCTTGGACTAATTAATTATGTCTTTTCTCCCAATGGAATAATATTCTAAAGGAAAGGTCTCTATTTCTTTTAATGAGTAACAGTTTCGACCATCAAAAATAACAGGATATTTCATAGCTTGAATGAAGGTATTAGGAGATAATTGCTTAAACTGATCCCAATCGGTTAATATAAACACCATTTCCGAATCTTTTAGAGCATCTTCAATAGAGTTAGCGTAATTAATCCGTTCTTTCCATACCGCTTTTGCCCGATTCATCGCTTTCGGGTCAAAAACGCGGATAACCGCTCCCTCTTGTAAAAGTCTATTAATCATAGTAATACTTGGGGCTTGACGTAAATCGTCCGTGTTTGGTTTAAAAGATAAGCCAAGTATGGTCACTTGTTTTCCTTGTAATGAACCAAATCGTTTTTTAGCCATTGTAATCATTTGATTACGTTGATATTGATTAATTTCTTCTACCGCTTCGAGTAATTTAGGTTGATAACCTTGGATATTTGCTTGATGGATCAGTGCCTGAATATCTTTTGGCAAACAGGATCCACCATAGCCAATACCTGCTTTTAAAAAATGAAGACCAATCCGATGATCGAGCCCCATACCATATGCTACCTCTTCCACATCTGCGCCTACCATTTGACAGATGTTGGCCATCTCGTTAATAAAACTAATTTTTGTAGCTAAAAATGCGTTAGACGCATATTTGATCATTTCAGCCGTTTCTAAATTCGTAATAACAAACTCGGTTTGTAGAGATTCATACAATTCCTTAACCCGTTTGGCTGCTTCTGGACTTTCTGAGCCGATGACAACCCGATCGGTATGGAACATATCGTATAATGCCTGTCCTTCCCGTAAAAATTCTGGATTAGAAACAACAGAAAAATCCTTTGGTTCACTCATGGCTTCTTGAATCCATTGGATCATTTTTCGGTTGGTTCCCACAGGTACCGTACTTTTTGTCACGACAATAAAATCGTTCGTTTGACAGTATTGACCAATTGCATAGGAAACTTGTTGAATATAAGACAAATCAGCGGCTCCTTCTGGAGTGGGAGGTGTGCCAACCCCTATAAAAAGAAATTCAGCCTTTCGATAGGCTTCTTTCTCGTCTGTCGTAAAAGACATCCGTTCTTCCTTCAGATGTTTCTCAATGGACTCTTGCATTCCTTTTTCATAAATATCGACAATTCCTTGTTTTAATTGCTGAATTTTATTTTGATCTATATCAACGACCTTTACTTGGTGTCCAAGGTCTGCCAAAAACACTCCTGTTGAAAGTCCAACATATCCCGCACCAACAACGGTTATCTTCTTCATCCTTTCCCCTCCCTCAAACAGGCAACTAATATTATTTTACCCCTGACTCCTAACTAGAAAGAACAGGAATTACCAAAAATTAATACAGCTTTTACAAATAAAAAACTTGTCCCAAACGGAACAAGTTTTTTATCGAATGGATGAACTAGGTTCATCTACTAAACTTTGTAACTCATTTTTTAACCATTCCATCAGTTTATCAATGGTCATGTCTTGTTCATGAGAAGCAGAATAAGCTTCTTTTAAAATATCTTCGAAAGCTTTTGATTCCTGTTCAATCTTCCATCCCATTACCCTTAGCACCTCAATTAGACGGATATTTGTCATATTATTTCTAATAATAACGTCAGACATCAAACGACTCAATGTTAATATTTAACAATCAACACGCTTAATAAATTGCAATGATCGTTATCTTATTCTTAATTCTTCAAATTGACCGCCTTAATTTCAAAAAAATGGTAGGTCCCTAAGATAAGGACTTTTATCCTACTTTATTCTAATTATTACCTGTATACATTATCTTAATTAACTGATATATTCTGATTTGGAAATATATATAATTGGGGGTCAATTCTATGAAAAAAGTAATTTCTTTCCTTTTTTCGTGTTTGCTGCTATTTGCTGCATTCGGTCAACCAGCAAATGCGACAACGTTTAGTGATATCCAAAATACATTTGCAAAAAATTATATTGAAACCCTTGGACAACAAGGAGTCATTTCCGGATTTCCTGATGGTACATATCGTCCGAACAATCCGATTAAACGCTCTGAATTTGCTAAAATGTTAGCACTAGCATTGGATCTTCCGTTAAATGAAGAAAGTGCTTCTTCTTTTACGGATGTACCTAACTGGGCAAAACCTTACGTTGGAGCACTTGTTGATGCAGAAATTACAAACGGTAAAAAGCCAGGTCAATTTGGATCTGATCTCCCTATTACTCGCCAAGAAATGATTATTATGTTCGTGCGCGCCATGGGATTTGAAGAGTTCGCTCATTTCTTATACTTACCATCTGAATTTGCAGATGAGGGCGAAATTTCAACAACGGCTTATCCATACGTTTCATTTGCCGAGCATATGGGCTTTGCTGAAGGAAACTTAGACAATGAATTTATGCCATTAGAAAATGGTACACGTGCGGCAGCCGCAAAATGGATTTACTTTTTTGTCAACGAATCTGATAAATATTTTTCAAACGCATTAACACTTATTGCCGTTAACACAGTAGATAACATTCAACAAGTAGAACTTATTGATGATTTTACTGTTGAAGTTACTTATATGGATCACACGACTGAAGAAGTTTCACTCTTCGACTTTATTATTGAAATGGGATTTAGACTTCAATACTTCGAACTTTCTTACTTCTATGGTTCAGACTGGAATACGTTCACAGACGATGAAAAAGATGAATTATTAGACTTTATCGTAATATACTGGACATCAGAATGGAGCGACTTTAATTTACTAGTTTCGGAAGAAGAAGCAATTAGCCAATTAAAAGACGGTTTAAATACACACTTTGCTAATGTAAAAAATGAAGATGATATTTTATTAGAACAAATTGAAACGATAGGTTTAGAAAATGGTATTATTGAATTAATTAATGAATAAAATAAAGTTGTTGCCTTTTCGGGCGACAACTTTTTTATTTTGGTCGGATCATAATCTCTTCTTGTATTAAGGCAATTGCTAATTGACGAGCAAAACAGCTTTGCTGGGCGCGCTTAAATAAAAAATAGAGAAGCGAGGCACGATGGCCTTCACTTCTCTATTTTTATTTAAAGCGATAATAGCCTACAAAATATTTGGACCAATACGGGTTATCAAGTTTAGTAATCGCAACTCCATTTGAGCTACTTGCATGAATAAATTGATTGTTTCCAATATAAATTCCCATGTGGGAAATGCCTTCTTTGTACGTGTTGGCAAAAAAGACTAGGTCTCCCACGTTCGGTTGATTAATTTTATAAGATTGGGCAAAATATCCTTCTGTCGTTGACCGTTGAATGCTTTTTCCAGCTTGGTTAAATACATAATAAATAAATCCGCTGCAATCAAAACCTGATGGAGAAGTTCCGCCCCATGCATAAGGAGTTCCAACGTGCTTTTTCGCTTCTTCTACTAAACGAGAAGAGAAGCTTTTGGTTGGTGTTGGAACAGATCCACTTTGGCTAGTGGTACTTGGCTTTGACACCGTTAACGTTTGACCTACTTTAATTAGATCGGAAGTTAACCCGTTCCACGCTTTTAACTGTTGAACAGTCACATTGTATTTTTTCGCAATATGGCTAAGTGTATCCCCTGGCTGAACGACATATTTGTTCGTTGATGGAGCACTTACTTTTAACGTTTGGCCTACATAAATAACGTCTGATGATAAATTGTTCCATGCTTTCAATTGTCCTACCGTAACACCAAAACGCTTCCCGATACCGCTTAATGTATCCCCTGGTTTCACGTGATACGTATTGGTTAGACTGTTGTTTGCGACCACTAACGTTTGGCCAACATAAATTCGATCAGAGTTTAATCGATTCCAAGTTTTTAATTGTTGGATGGTGACGCCAAACTTGTTCGCAATTTTATATAACGAATCACCTGAAACCACGGTATACGTCTTTCTTGTACTTGACGGAATATTCAAATTTTGATTCGCATAAATGACATTACTAGTTAGTCCATTCTCATCTTTTATCGCTTGAACGGTCGTTCCATAGTTTTTGGCAATTTTATATAACGTATCACCTGGCCGAACGGTATATGTCTGACCATAGGCTTTTCCTACAAAACTAGTAGAAACAATAGCAAAAGTCGTTAATGCTATAATTGTCTTCCTCAAGATGTCCATCCTTTCTGTCGTCGACGTTACATGTACCATTATACAGAAAATTTACGCAATACTAACTGGGAACTGGAGGTCCTTGAGGAAGATATTACTATCTGAAGCTATTTAACAAGCATCGGCTTCAATTCGCTTTTCAACCATTCAATCATTTTTTCGGGGGTCATATCCCGGTGATTTCCTCTTAAAAATGCTTGTTTTAAAACATGTTCTAATAAATCAATTTCTTTTTCACTCATATTACTTTGCATGATCGTACACCTCATGTCTGTATGATGGAATATACTGGATTTTACTAAAAAAGTAAATTTTACAAAACTTTTGTCCTACTATCTAACAAAAAGTTGACGAAAAATTCACTGAAAAATGATTCAATTACCTTATAAAAATAATACTTTTTTGGCGATATTAAAAGTGTCTTATTAGTTTTCAAGGAGGAATGAATGTGACTCGGTTTTTAACCCCCGAAGAAATGCACCGTAAACGGGAAATGAAAAAAAAGATCGTCTATGTTTCTATTTTTTCATTAATTGTTTTAATAAGCGCAGGTATTCCTTATATTTTACAATTTCTCTAAATGGCCTCATTTTTTTATTATAGTGTTCGTCGTATTCTGTCAGTTTTAGTCGGTATTTCTAATGAAAAGTCAGGGAAAGGAGAATCCCTGATTTTTTTCTGCTTTTATTTTACGTGTTTAACGCTCGTACGGTGACCCCATTCTTTACCAGCGCTTTATTGAGTTTATCGGCAAAAAGAACCGCCTTCTCCCCATCCCCATGAATACAAACCGTGTCCGCATGGATGGGAACGAGGGTCCCATCGACGGCACGAACGAAGCCGTGTCGAACGATGTGTAAGACTTGATCGATTACAAGTTGTTCGTTGGTGATAAGTGCGTTCGGTTCCGTTCGTGGTGTGAGCGTTCCATTTGGTTGGTACGTACGGTCGGCGAACACTTCGTGAGCGACTGGTAGGCCGAGTCGCTCTCCGGCTTTCGTTAATTCGCTGTTTGCTAATCCGTAAAGGATGAGGTTCGGGCTGATTTGATATACTGCTTTAGCAATCGCTTCCGCTATCTCTGAGTTTTGGGCAGCCATGTTATACAGTGCGCCGTGTGGCTTAACGTGATGAAGCTTTCCGCCGTTGGCTTGCACAAAGGCTTGGAGAGCGCCGATTTGGTAAAGAACCAGCTCATAGATTTCGGTTGGCAACATCATCATCTCTCGTCGACCGAAGCCTTGGCGATCCGGAAATCCAGGATGGGCCCCAATGGCGACATTGTGTTTGAGAGCGAGTTGGACGGTTTGGTTCATTGTTGAAAAATCGCCAGCATGAAAACCGCAGGCAATATTGGCTGACGAGATGTAGGGCATCATCTGTTCATCTACCCCAAACGAATAGCGTCCAAACCCTTCGCCCATGTCACAATTAAGATCAATCGTAGTCATGATTCTTCCTCCTTTACGTTGTTTCATAGGCTTGTTGAACGACTTTTTTCAACGATTGTAAATGGTGGTACCGTTTTTTCCGAAGCGCTTGGGCTTCTTCGATCGAAACAAATGAAAAACGAACCTGTTTTCCCGGCCGTTTTTGAGCAAGCTTTGGCAAATCAACGGTGATCACATTACCGATTTTCGGATAGCCCCCAGTTGGTTGCCGGTCGGCCATTAAAATAATTGGTTGTCCATCCGGTGGGATTTGGATTGTCCCGAATGCTGTCCCTTCTGTAATGAGCGAGTTGGTTTTTTGAATGGAGAGGGTTTCTCCTTGTAACCGATAGCCCATGCGGTCGGACTGGGGAGTAATCGTATAGGGATGTTGGGTGAACGTTTGCATCATTTCTTTGGTGAACCACTCATATTGTTTCCCTGGGATCACTCGAATCGTGGTGTCGTTTATATATAAAAATAATTGCGGACTGAGCTTCCAATCGGTCGGTGGAAGCTGCGTTGGTGGTTTGATCGGTAATACGTCTCCTGGTTTTAGCGGATGACCGTTTAGGCCGCCGAGTTGTGCTTTGACATACGTGCTTTTACTTTGGAGTACGGGTGGGATTTGGATTCCCCCTTGAATCGCTAAGTATGTACGAAAACCGTTTTGGGCTGCCTGTAAGCGGAGTTCGCTTCCGGCTTTGATATAATAGGGACGACCGAGTTCGAGTTTTTTTCCATGTAACGTCGCATTCATGTCCGCGCCGGTGAGACAAATGACAGCCGGTTCTTGGAATTTATAATTTGCCCCAATCATCGTCATTTCAATAACCGCTTCTTCTTCATCGTTTCCAACCGCAATGTTCGCGAGGCGCATCGCATAATCGTCCATTGCTCCGCCACATGGGACACCGAGCTTTTGATAACCAAATCTCCCGCTATCTTGGATTGTCGTCAACACCCCTGCTTTCGTGATGGTCACCGTCATTCGTCGTCCTCCTTAAATCCGTTGACAATTACATGGAATTCTTTTTCTGAAATCGGTTGAAAAATAATCCGGTCGCCAGGTCGAATGAGCGTCGGTTGTTCTTTTTCCGGAAAAAATAAAGACAGAGGCGTTCGCCCAATGATTTGCCAACCACCAGGAGACTCAACAGGATAAATGCCGGTTTGTTGCCCCGCAATACCGACAGAGCCAGCAGGAACCCGTGTTCTCGGAGTGGATTTACGAGGTGTAGCGATAGCTGGATCTAGCCCAAGTAAAAACGGAAACCCAGGAGAAAACCCGAGAAACGCAACCGTATATGTATGATTTGTGTGCCGTTCAATGACCTCTTCCGGTGGGAGGCCGTGGTAATGCGCGACCTCATCTAAATCTGGTCCGAACGTTCCTCCGTAACAAACAGGAATTTTAATCGTCCGGCCTTGAATAGGATGTTGCTCGGATAGTTGTTTCATGGCTTTTTGAATATAGTTTGAGACTTGAGCGAACGCTCGGTCGAAAACCTCTGGTCGGTAAAACACCGTTACCGTCGTATACGCAGGCACTGCTTCAATAAACCCTGGAAACGGCTGTTGTTCGAGCTTTTGTGCTAGCTTAATCGCTTGCTCGCTTACTTTTTCATTCATCTGGTCGCCTAACTCAACAATGACAGCCCCATCGCCTAGTGGAAAAATCATGGTGGCCACCTCCGTTTGATGGAGAAAAAAATATCCTTGCTTCAATATGTATAAAAACGAAAGTTTGATTTTGTCGAAAAACTGTAGTTTACTTGCCAGAATTCGGATTCTATTTACCGATAGGGGAAGATTCCTACCAAGTTTGACCTATATTTGCCGATACAACCATTAACTTTTTACTCACAACAAAAATACACCGACAAATTCGCCAAAAATGATCCGTTTTCCTCCCTACCTTTTGATCATATTTTCTAACTAACACAGGTATCTTTTCTTATGTTATGATGAATTAGGACATATTTTTATTGGACAGCAAGACGGTGTTTAGGGGAATCACAGGATGTTTATTCATATCATTAAACCTTTAATTGTTAACTACACGATTATCATTGCCTTTCTCGTTAGCACGAATCTTTTCTTTCCTTTGAAAAAAAGAAAGCAATATCCGTTTAACGAACAAGTGATCTATGCACTGGTTGGAACCTTAGCTGCGGTGTTATGTATGTTTTACCCGATCGAAGTGCTTGGGGACACGAACTTTGATTTCCGTATGGTGATTCTATTAGTTTTAACGCTATACCGAGGAAAATGGGTCGGTTTATTTTGCTTTTTCATCGTAACAATCATGCGGATCATCATTGGTGGAGAGTTCGTCGTTCCTGGGGTTGTGATTAATATTATTGCTTATTTATTAGGAATCGGGTTTCGAAAGCCTTTTCTAGAAGCTCGTCAAAAGGCACCTATATCTTTTGTCATTTTTATTTGTTTTACTGTTTTCTCATTAATTACTTTAGAGTTGTTTGTTCCCTTTTTAACATCATCTTTCTATATCATATACTTTTCACTCTTTTTTCCTACGATGTTTGGGTTAATTTTTACAATGGAAAAGTTAATGGAAATCAATCAACAAATAGAAGATACCTTATATGTAGAACATTTAAAAACGGTCAGTCATATGGCAGCCGCCTTTGCTCACGAAATTCGTAATCCATTAACAACGGTTCGTGGATTTATTCAATTTTTAATTACTAATAATCAACATCATCTGTTACCACAGTATTCTGATTTAATATTAGAAGAATTAAATCGAACAAATGAAATTATTTCAGATTACTTATCATTATCCAAACCAGGGAAAAATGGGCGTGAGACATTCGTCGTCGAAACGACGTTAAAAGCCATGGTCGAACTCATCAAACCAACGGCTCAAATGAAAAATATCACGATTGACCTCGATTTACCCAACGAACATCTTGTTCATGTGGAGAAAAAATTTCTAAAGCAAGCGCTATTAAATATTTTGAAAAACGCTGTAGAAGCCATTGAAAATAAAGGAACCACCGATGGTAAAATTACCGTTAAATCGATGAGCTTACCAATCCAAAAAGTAGCCATCATAATAGAAGACAACGGCATCGGACTAACCAAAGAAGAAGTAAAGAAAATTGGTCTACCGTATTACACAACTAAATCAAAAGGAACCGGCTTAGGTACATTAATCATACGTAAACTCATCCAAGACATGGGCGGCACAGTCCATTACTACAGTCAAAAAAATCAGTGGACGCGAGTAGAGATTGTGTTGCCGGTATATAAAAAGTAGATAAAAGGTGAAGTAGTTAGGAACGTTGTTTTGGGGCAGCGTTCCTTTTTATCTTTAAGGTTGAAATTTGGCTTCTTATAAAAAAAGCACCCCACAAATGTGAAGTGCTCTAGTATGTTTCACCATTATTTTACTAAGTCAAGTTCAACTGGGATGAATTCTTCAGTTTCTTCACCGTTTACGATTTTGATAGCAGTTTGAACTGCTTTTTCACCGATGAGAGCTGGTTTTTGGGCAACAGTTGCTGCCATACGCCCATCTTTAACCGCTTGGACAGCATCATCTGTAGCGTCGAAGCCAATGACAATGACATCTGTTAATCCTTGTGCTTCAAGTGCTTCTAATGCACCAAGAGCCATTTCGTCGTTATGAGCAAATACGGCTTGAATGTCAGATTGACCTTGTAAGATATTTTCCATTACCGCTAGTCCTTTTGCACGGTCAAAGTCTGCGGTTTGTTTTGCTACAACTTCAATATTGTCTACAGCGTCAATGACTTCATGAAACCCTTCTCCGCGTTCGCGAGCAGCAGAGGAACCAGGAATTCCTTCAAGTTCAACGATTTTACCGCCTTCAGGAAGAAGTTCAAGTAAATACTCTCCAGCCATTTTTCCACCAGCAACGTTATCTGATGCAATATGGGATACCACTTCTCCACCGTCTGCACTACGGTCTACCGTTACAACTGGAATGCCAGCTTGGTTGGCCGATTCAATAGCTGCTGTCACCGCACTTGAATCCGTTGGGTTTACTAAAATGACATCAACGTTTTGCTGAATTAAATCTTCAATATCGCTAATTTGCTTTGCAGAATCGTTTTGGGCATCGACAACAATTAACGTAATTCCTTCTTTTTCTGCTGCTTTTTCAGCGCCTTCTTTTAACGTCACAAAGAATGGGTTATTTAGTGTCGAAATTGATAAGCCCACTTTTACAGCCCCATCATCAGATGTTTCTTTATCACCCGATGAATTAGAACCGCTTTCTAAAGAGCAACCAATTAATAAAACCAAAGCAGTCATCAAGAAAAACAACCAACTAAATGTCTTTTTCATCCTTTTCCCTCTCCTTTAAAAGATTTTTTATCTATCAAACTTCTTTCCGGCGATCTAAAATCACCGCAAGAAGAATGACCGCACCTTTAATTACTTGTTGATAAAATGAAGATACATTTAATAAATTCAAGCCATTGTTTAACACACCAATAATTAGCGCACCAACAAATGTTCCAAATATCCAACCGCGACCACCTGATAAACTTGTTCCACCAAGTACGACTGCCGCAATAGCATCAAGTTCATACGCTGTACCTGCAGTTGGTTGAGCCGAATTTAATCGTGAAGTTAAAATAATACCAGCTAAAGCGGAGAGACCACCTGTTAAGGAATACACCCAAATCTTAATGCGGTCGACACGCAATCCGGATAATCGACTCGCTTCTTCATTCCCTCCAATCGCATACGTATGCCGACCAAATGTCGTTTTTCGTAGGACAAACATTAACAACCCGAAAATCACCAGCATTAACAAAACTGGAACTGGTATACCAAGAAAATATCCTCGGCCAATCATTTGGAAGGCAACGGAATCTGTAAAGCCTGTAATCGGACGCCCATCTGTGTAAACGAGCGTTGCCCCACGGAAAATTGTCATCGTTGCTAAAGTAGCGATAAATGGAGCCACTCGTCCTTTCGTAATAATGATGCCGTTTAATGCCCCCATTACTAGACCTGCCAATACACCTAGTAGCATAGCTAAAACAGGATCCGTTCCGCTGGCCATCATTCCGGCAGTCAACGCACTCGCCAAAGCTAAGACCGAACCGACCGATAAGTCGATACCTCCTGTTAAAATAACAAACGTCATCCCGAATGCGATTAATGCGTTAATGGATACTTGTCGTAAAATATTTAACCAGTTGTTCATCGTTAAAAAGTTGTCACTTAACACAGATAGCACGATACATAGTAAAAAGAAGCCAATTAATGGACCTAATTTTTTTATGTCTACTTTATTCATCCAACTCATACGCTCTCCCCTCCTGTCGCTGCGGCCATAATCGTTTCTTGATTTAGCTTTTCATCATTTTCTAAAATGGCTGTGACCTTTCCTTCGTGAACCACCATAATCCGGTCGCTCATTCCTAATACTTCAGGTAATTCGGATGAAATCATAATAATAGCCACACCTTCAGCAGCTAATTGATTCATAATTTCATAGATTTCTTTTTTCGCACCGACATCTACCCCTCGTGTTGGCTCGTCTAAAATTAATATCGATGGATTCATACCGAGCCATTTACCGAACACCACTTTCTGTTGGTTTCCTCCACTTAATGCTTTCACTTCAAGTTCCGGTGAAGACGTTTTAATTTTTAATTGTTCGATGAGTGACTGAGTAAACTCGTTTTCTTTTTTCGATTGAATAATTCCACCTTGTGATACTTTGTTTGTCGTTGGTAACGTTAAATTTTCACGAACGCTCATTTGCAGTACTAACCCTTTTTGCTTTCGGTCTTCTGTAATAAACGCCATTCCATGTTCAATTGCTTGCCATGGCGAAGAAACCGATACTAACTTTCCGTCTATGTACACGGAACCAGATTTCTTTTTTCTAACTCCAAATATCGTTTCCATAATCTCCGTACGCCCAGCTCCCATCAATCCAGCGACACCTAACACTTCTCCTGCCCGAACGGAAAACGAAACGTTTTCACACACACCAGGTGAAGATAACCCTTCCACACGTAGCCGTTCTTTACCTATTTTGACATTTCGTTTTGGGAATCGTTCACCAAGTTGTCGCCCAACCATCATATGTACAACCTCATCAAAATTCGTTTCCTGAATGGCTTTCGTTCCAATAAATTGACCATCGCGTAAAATGGAAATTCGGTCGCAGATTGTAAAAATTTCTTCCATCCGGTGCGAAATATAGACAATGGATACTCCATTTTCTTTTAACGAACGAATAACCTCAAACAACGTCTGAATTTCCCGCTCGGTTAACGCGGCGGTCGGTTCATCCATAATGAGACAGCGGGCATTGGTTGATAAAGCTTTTGCAATTTCAACAATTTGTTGTTTTCCGACCGATAAATTTCCAGCTATTTCACGAGGGGAGATGGAAATGCCTAATTGGTCTAAATACGTTCTCGCCGCTTCTTCCATCTCTTTTGAACGAATGACTCCCGTTTTACCAATCGTTTTTTCTCTTCCTAAAAAGATGTTTTCGGCAACGGATAACGTGGGAATGATATTGAGTTCTTGGTGGATAACTGAAATTCCGTCTTGTTCCGCTTCTTTAGGTGAACGATAATGTACCTCTTTTCCGTTCACTAGAACTGTTCCCTCATCACGTTCATAGATTCCAGTTAAAATTTTCATTAACGTAGACTTGCCAGCGCCGTTTTCTCCCATTAAGGCGTGAACTTCTCCAAGTCGCACTTCAAAATCCACACCATCTAAAACGACATGTTGATGAAACGACTTTTTAATGCCTTTCATTTCAATAAACGGTGTCGTCATTCATCTCCCCTCCTTTAATTAAAAATTCACCCCTGCATGAAGAATTACGTTTGCATATGGAGTTGCTTCTCCTGTACGAATCACAGCTTTTGCCGAATCCATCATTTGTTTAAATTCGTCATGTGGGACATACGTAATTGGTGTTTCAGCAAAACGGTCCTTTAGTTTTGTATGGATCGTCTTGTTCTGCTCTTTGATTTCTTCAGCGAGCGTAATAGACTCCACGACCATTTCATCAAGAATGGCATCAACAACTCGCAAAAACGGAGGCTCCCCTTTCACAAGTGACAAATCGATTCGTGGTACATCGCTTGGAATCGGAAGCCCACAATCAGCAATGACAATCGTATCCGTGTGTCCAAGCGAAGCAATGACCGTATTTAGTTCTTTATTTAACAGCCCTTGTTTTTTCATTGTTTAGCCTCCTGTTCCTGTAAAAATTGTTCTAATTGTTCCTGAGTTGGCATCCCCGTTTGTGCCCCTAATTGGGTGACGGATAGAGCTGCCGCAGCATTGGCAAATGCACAGGCTTCAGCTAAGCTCATTCCACGGCTGATGGCCACAGCAAAAGCACCATTAAACGTATCCCCAGCCCCAGTCGTATCAACAACATCAACAGAATAACCGGAAACTTGAACTTTTTTCCCTTGTTTGTAATATGAAACACCTGCTTTACCTTCTGTGACAATGAGTTTTTCTATAAAAGCTTCTTCCTGCGTATCTCCGAAAATTAACGGTCGTTCATGTTCATTTGGTGTGAGATAATCGACCTTTTCTAGTAAAAATAGAGGTAACGTCTGTGCTGGTGCAGGATTTAAAATCACTTTTATACCGTGTTTTTTGGCTATTTCTACAGCTTTTTCTACCGTTTCAAGAGGAATTTCTAATTGCAACACACACACATCCGCATTAGCAAATACACTTTCACATTGTTCAATATCGTTAGGAGTAATTAAATGGTTCGCTCCTGGTACGACAATAATGCGATTATCCCCTTCGCTAAGCGTAATCGATGCAACACCAGTAGATACAGATGTAACCGGTTTCACATTAGACACGTCAATGCCTTCATTTTTCAAATGAGCTAAAAGCTCCGTACCGAATGAGTCGGTTCCAACGGCGCCAATGATCTTTACTTGTGCTCCTAATCGAGCAGCCGCTACCGCTTGGTTCGCCCCTTTACCACCAGGAATGAGGTGAAACTTTTCACCAAGAATCGTTTCACCTTTTTCAGGTACTCGAGGAGACTCCGTCACTAAATCCATATTTATACTTCCAATCACGACAACGGTTGGCTGTTTCATCTCATTCACTCCCTCATCGTTGACTTCCGTTGAATTAACTGTACAGGTAACTTATGTTGCGACTGCTCAATTGACTGACCTTCAATCTTTTTTACTAAAAGGCGAGCCGCCATAGCTCCCATTTGGTAAATTGGTTGGGAGACTGTTGACAGTTCTGGCGTCGTCATTTCGGATAGTGGAATGTTATCGTAACCGATAATGGCGACGTCATTTGGAACGTCTAAATCTAGTTGTTGGGCAGCCTTTAAAGCCCCAACTGCCATAACATCATTTCCAGCAAAAATACCGTCAATACTTAATGTTTGAAGAGCATGCAACGTAACTTCTTTAGCCAATTTCAAATTGTAATCTCCTAAAAAAACGAGTTGTTCATCCCATAATCCTAGTTCTTTCATCTCATCGCGGTAGCCGTTGAACCGTTCGACTGCATTTACGACATGCAATGGTCCTTGAATGTGGGCAATTCGACGACAACCAATGTCGTATAAATGGCGAGTCGCCATACGTGCCCCTTCATAGTTATTAGCAATGACCGATGGTAACGAATGATCAAGCGGCCGGTCTAGCACAACGACTGGCACATCAATTTTAGACACTTCTCCAATCGTTAATTGATTCGTTGTTAGAATAATTCCATCCACATACCGTTGTTTTAAAATATCGATATATTCTTTTTCCTTTTCTCCTTTTTCGTCCGAATTACATAAGATAACGGTGTAGTCGTAAATATTCATCACATCTTCCACCGCACGGACAAGCTCCGGGAAAAAAGGGTTCGATATATCAGGTACAATAAGCCCAATGGTTCGGGACGTCTTTTTAAACAACGTCCGCGCCACTTCATTCGGCTTATAATTTAATTGTTCAATCGCTTGTTTCACTCGTTTTTCCGTTTCTTTATTTACATAGCCATTCTGGTTTAACACCCGTGACACTGTCGCCACAGACACCCCAGCCAATTTGGCTACATCACGTATAGTCGCCATTGATATTTCACCTACTGTCAAAAACAACGTAGCTTGTGTAACCGTTTTCTGTAACCGGTTACAGAAATTATAACTAAATTCTATTTCTCCTGCAACTAAATTATTTTTAACGGTACGAATTTTGGGTTTTCAAGTGAAATCGGTTTTAGTCTCCCATGTTGTTAAGGAAGTTTTCCGATTCTATTGTTTCTTTCTAGGAGACTTTTTTCTTAAAATTATAGATTTTCTATTCTATATGAAAAATCGTGGCAATAATTGATAAAGCTTTTATTTCCTCTAATAGATATTTCTATTTTCCGACCAGGTTCGAAATTTTTCGCCATTCGAAAATTGTGCGGGGAACCGGTATGGTGAAGGTACCCGGGAATCCATTGGAAGGCGCGCTTTCCAGAAGGAGTTCGAATGGAAAGCTTTGAGGCGGTGGTGAAGAAGTTTGAGCCGATGATCCACCGGATTATTCAATCGCTTCATATTTATAAGGACAAGGACGAGTATTTTCAAATTGGGTTGATTGGACTATGGGAGGCGTATGAGCGATTTGATCCTTCAAAGGGGAAGTTTTTTAGTTATGCGTACTCGTTTGTCTGGGGACGAATACTGGAGGAACTGAAAAAATCGAAGCGCCATGACGATCGAAATGTTTTGCCTGATACGGAATTTTGGTTGATGATAGACTCGGCAGACGTGTCGATTCAGGAAAAAGAACTGTTGCTTTCAATGAAAGAGGTGTTGTCCGAAAAGCAATTTGAGTTAGCTTGGCAATTCGTTTGCGGACTAAGTGTAAAAGAAGTTGCTGAAAAGGAGGGTGTGTCGGAATCGGCGATTAAAAAACGAAGAGCGATAATGAGGACACAGTTAGCGCGTTGGAAAGAGGAAATTTCATAGAATAATAGATTGTTTTTGATATGCGGCTGAACCGCTCGAATGGAGTTGGCGGTCAGCCGGTTTTTATTATGAATGGTTGGGGACAGATTTCCAGACACTTTTTGAAATTTTACGGACAGATTATTCGTATTTCTGTGATTGGTTTCCAGACAAATGGGCTTCATGTTCCGGACACATTCTCCTACATGACGGACAAATAGCGGCTCCAGACATACTTTATTAACAGAAAGAGGGTTACCCTAACCTCTTGTTGATCATGCTGTGAATGAGGTGAGGAAGATTGGAATGGATATTATTCTTAGGATCGGATAAATGGCAACATTTCATCGTATATGCAATCGCCGCTTTCGGGTTATCGATTTTCGTTTGCCTAATCCCCCCATGGCAAAATGGTATAAAGAAAATCATAGCGGTCTGGTTTGGATTAAATATCATTGGGTTACTCGAAGAATACCGTCAATTATGGATACCGATACGGACAGCCGAATGGATGGACGCGGCTGCTAATATCGTGGGAACAACTGCGGGTGTCAGTGTTCCGTTGCTTCTTTGTGTCATGTGGCGTGCGTTTCAAGACAAACCGATTTATTCGAAAAAGAGCATGCTGACGTGTTTGGCCCTGCTTATTTTTTTCATCGGTCCGTTGTTTTATGGGCTAGTTGTATGGAATGAGGACATTCCGATAACAAAAGTGGAGTGACACCTGCTGATTTTTGTAGGTGTCACCAGTTATTAAGCCATTTTTATCGTCTATACACTCAGGTTTGCAGGCTGGGAGCACTGGGCTTTCAGTTTTTCGCTGTTTGGCTTGCAATTCCTGCCGTTTGGCTTGCACTTCTACTCGTTCGGCTTACACTTCCTCTCGCGCGGCTTGCACTTTCACTCGTTTGGCTTGCACTTCCTCTCGCGCGGCTTGCACTTCCTCTCGTTTGGCTTGCACTTCTACTCGTTCGGCTTGCACTTCTACTCGTTCGGCTTGCACTTCCTCACGCTTGGCTTGCACTTCCTCTCGTTTGGCTTGCACTTCTACTCATTCGGCTTGCACTTCCTCTCGTTTGGCTTGCACTTCCTCACGTTCGGCTTGCACTTCCACTCGTTCGGCTTGCACTTCTACTCGTTCGGCTTGCACTTCCTCTCGCGCGGCTTGCACTTCTACTCGCGCGGCTTGCACTTCCTCTCGCGCGGCTTGCACTTCCTCTCGCGCGGCTTGCACTTCCGCCGCGCGGCTTGCACTTCCGCCGCGCGGCTTGCACTTCCTCACGCTCAGCTTGCACTTCTACTCGCTTGGCTTGCACTTTCTTACGCGCGGCTTGCACTTCTACTCGCGCGGCTTGCACTTCCTCACACTTGGCTTGCACTTCCGCCGCGCGGCTTGCACTTCCTCTCGCGCGGCTTGCACTTCCTCACACTTGGCTTGCACTTCCGCCGCGCGGCTTGCACTTCCTCTCGTTTGGCTTGCACTTCCTCTCGCGCGGCTTGCACTTCCTCTCGCGCGGCTTGCACTTCTACTCGCTTGGCTTGCACTTCCTCACACTTGGCTTGCACTTCTACTCGCTTGGCTTGCACTTCCTCTCACGCGGCTTGCACTTCCTCACACTTGGCTTGCACTTCCACTCGCTTGGCTTGCACTTCTACTCGTTCGGCTTGCACTTCCCGCCACTAAGTTGCTGTTATCCTGCTTTTTTATAGTTTGCGTACTTCGTTTTACCGTCGCCCCACTTATTACCGCCACAATGTTTTCTATTCATCAAGTGGTAAATTATATTTTGGATGGCTTTTTGACCCTGTGTATGGAAGGTTCATTGAACGTAATAATCTAGCCGTCGTCCACGGTGATTGGATATGAAGAAATTCTCGACATTCGCGGTTAGTAATAGTGGTGCTGATTAAAAGCGCGTAGTCCCTCAACGAATAGATATGGGCGTGAGGATGCTCTTTTTTACAATTAGGACATTTCCATTTATTCCGATTCGGATGTTTTGGAATCGGCAAAGTGGAGCAGCTTGGACAGTGGACTCCAGTCAAAATATCCTCTCTTGAAAGTTTGAAATAGGATACTATATCACTATTTAGTGGTGTATGTTCCTTATGAAATAACCTCGACATTTTATTCATTTCTTTTCTTGTTAATTTTTCGACTTGATGTTTTGCTTCAAAGGATTTGATCTTTTGAGACAAGTTAGATGCTCGGACAACCTTTTGGAAAATTTCTTTATGATAGGAGGAAGCTTTGATAATTGTTGAGGGGTCACTAATAACGATGAGCGACTCGATTGGAGGAACTGGTAGACGATGTAATTGGAGCCATGAAGATAACAGTGTTTGCTGCCGGTTTACTTGTGAAATGGGGTCGGGAAACCCATCTTCTTTTTCATCTTTGACACGAATGAGTTGGTGAAACGATTGGTCGAAATACAGTGTCCCTTTAATATTCTTAATTTCGAGGACTAGAATGTAAGAATGGGATAAAAGAATCGTATCAAATTGAGCATATTCATCCTCTACTGGTAACCGGAGATTATGAAAAATGTAATACCGCTCTTTCGAGACTCCTTTCAAATAATAGTCAATCGATTTTTCTCCTTCCAGTCCGGCTCGTCTTTTCAATACTTCCTGTTCAATAAGTTCACGCTTCGGATGGTCTTTCGGAAGGCGGCGTAGCAAAGCTTCATATTTTTGGAGAATGAGAGGAACATTGCGAGGTTTTTTAATCAAAAAATCACCACTCCTTTCTATGACCCTTACTATATTTCAACAAATATAAGAAAAATCCTCTTTCAATTGAAAAAGACTGCCCACCAAAGGCAGTCTTTTACCGATTACTTGTTCAGTGCACGTTGTAAGAATACTGCAAATTGAACACGTGTTGTTTGCTTGTGTGGATTAAATTTGCCGTTCGAACCCTTTGTAATGCCGTTTTGGAATAAAATTTCGACATTGGCTTTGTGAGAGGCAGATACGTGTCCAAGGTCGCTTAATTTCACTGGCATGTCTTTTTTCTGTAGTTTAAAGGCACGAACCAAAATAGTCGCCATTTGTTCGCGAGTTAATACTTGATCCGGACGGAAGGTGCCATCCGCATATCCGTTGAAAATGCCAGCATCTTTTACTGCAGCAATAGCTTCTGCATATGGATGCGATTCATCGACATCGGTAAACACATTCACATTTTCAGGAGCTTTTAACATTAAGGCATTGGTAAGCCATGCGGCAGCTTCTGCACGAGTGACTTTTGCTTGTGGGTAAAACTTCCCGTCTTCTAATGGCACAATATTGCGGGCCACGATTTCTTGCGCAGCTTCAAAACCAAAGTCTGTTGACTTCATATCATGGATTGATTGTAAAATACGTCCTTCAAATGTCGCTTTAACCGTACCAATCTCTTCAAGATAAGCATTAAACACTTCGTAATCTGGAACGAATAATTCTGTCATTCGACCTTCGTCTTTTGCCTTTTTGAACACTTGATAGTCATCGCCGCCATTAGCAATATAGGCGTTTGTGGCTAACACATACATGTTGTCTTTATCGATTGGTTCATAGCCGTTTTCAGTTTCGACAAGCACTTCCACAATTCGTTCACCAGCTGGTTTCGTTGCATCAAACGTAAATTTCATACCTGATACTTGTGGGAAACGTCCTGCCACTTCTTCAATTTTACTTACACCATTTTCAAGGGCTTCAATGACTTCCGCACCGCTTAATTCGAGTGTCACCAATGTGTTACCGAATGGCATCGTTGTTAGTACTTCACCAAGGGAAATTTCGCCTTTATCAATCGAAGCACGAATACCGCCGCCATTTTGTAAAGCGAGCGTTGTTTCTGGAATCGCTTTTTTCGCCGCTGCTAACATGCCGTCCGTAATTAAGTTCCCTAAGTTTGTTTCGCCCCGACGAACGAAAGTACGTTCGCCATTTAAAAAGACATCAGAAGTACCGACGATTTCGGCTTTTAATTCTTCAATCGGGCCAAGTAATTCTTCATATAGTTTTTGTGCTTCTTCATCCGATGGAATGAGATATTGACCGTTTTCATCTTTCGCGTCAATGTGGACGAGTTCTTCGTTCCAAGAAGTCAGTACCCCGTCTTTATTAAACACAACGTCTAGTTTTCCTAAATATTCGCTATATTCTTTTGCTTGCACAACAATCGTTGGTTCCGTATCTTCGTTAAAAACGACAGGTTCGTCCAACTGTGTATGACTATGACCACCAACAATAATGTCAATGCCCTCTACTTGTTTAGCAAGTTCTACATCGTATGTATATCCTAGATGCGTCAACGCAATAATTTTGTTAATGCCACGTTGTTCTAACTGTTCAACGGCTTCTTTTGCTTTTTCGATTTCATTTTCAAACACAACATTTTCCCCAGGGTTAGCCAGAAAAGCTGTTTCAGGTGTTGTTAATCCGAAGACCCCAACTTTTTCTCCACCCACTTCTAAAATAATCGCCGGATAAATCGTTCCATCCTCAGCAGGGCTACCGATTTCATCTTTAAATAAACTGTTTAATGCAGGTTCATTGCTATAATCAATATTCGCACTGACAATCGGGAATTCGGCTTGTTTAATAAACTCCGCAAACACTTCTGGCCCTTTGTCAAATTCATGGTTTCCAGGAACCATCGCATCATATCCGATCATGTTCATAAACTGTAAATCAGCTAAACCTTCATACTTGTTGAAAAAGAGCGTCCCTGAAAATACATCCCCTGCGTCGAGTAAAATGGAATTCTCCACTTCCGCACGTGCTTCTTTAATCGCTGTCACCCGACGTGCAACATTATCGAGATGAGCATGCGTATCGTTAAGATGAAGCACGCGTAACTCAAAATCACCACTATCTGCCTTTACCGTTTGACCAACAGGTGTCAGCAAGCTAATCGACATCACTGCGGCTGCAACAGTAGAAACCAAACCTCGAAAACGGAATTTCAAACCAATTCCTCCCCCTTATAAAAATTGTCTATATGTAAATTATAGTATTTTCTTGTAAAAAAAGGATTGATTTTTGGTAAATTTGTTGAAATATATAAAAGATTTTTAATTATATCGGGTTGTGAGAAAGATTTCTTCGATCGACTCTTACAGTTTGAGCCTTCTGATACCTGTTGCTAGTTTGAACCAATTTTGTTCATGAAATCAAAACACGTACGTTATTAAGCAAAAAAATTGGACGGTGAATTTTTCACCATCCTTACGTTCAATTATAAGTACATTCCAATTCCAGGTCCGAATGGAATCCCAAATACAGCAAAGACAACTAATAAAATCAACCAAATGACAAAGAAAATGATGCTATATGGAAGCATTAGTGAAATTAAAGTTCCAAGTCCTGCTTTTTTATCGTATTCTTTCATGAATGCTAAAACAATTAAGATATACGGGTTTAGTGGTGTAATAATATTAGTTGAGGAATCAGCAATACGATAAGCGGCTTGGATAAATGCTGGATGATAGTCTAATAACATCATCATTGGGATAAAAATGGGTGCCTCCAGAGCCCATTGTGCAGATCCACTAAAAATAATTAAATTTAAAATGGATGTAAGCACTGAAAAGCCAATGACAACAGGTAGCCCCGTTAGATTCATGGACGTTAAAAGTTCAGCACCATTTACCGCAACCCAAGTTCCTAAGTTCGTCCAATTAAAATAAGCAATAAATTGAGCGGCTGCGAAAATTAAAACAATATAACCTGACATATCCTTCATCGCTTCGCCCATATATTTCGGAATATCTCTTGTACTAGTAATTTTCTTTGTAGTAACACCATACGCTACACCTACTGTAATAAAGAAGAATAATGTAATCGGAATGATACCTGATAAAAATGGTGATGGAATGATGCCACCTTCTTCATTCCGTAAAGGTGAATTTGGCCAAAATAGCCCTACTACAATAACAGCAATATATACGAGACCTGCTATTAAACTATTACGTAATCCTCTTCCTTCAAGTGGGCTTTCCTCTTCAAGTGTTTTCTGAACTTTTCCTTCATACTTTCCAAGACGTGGTTCAATTAAATTCTCCGTAATCAGTGCTCCAACAATAGAAAGGATAAAAACAGATGTAATCATGAAATACCAGTTATCAACTGGTGTAACAACCATATCAGGGTCAATACTTTTAGCAGCTTCCGTTGAAATACCTGACAATAGTGCATCGGTACCAGCGATAAAAATGTTAGCTGTAAATCCAGATCCTACCCCTGCAAAACCTGCAGCTAGTCCCGCTAGCGGATGTCGACCAACCGAATAGAAAACCATAGCAGCAAGAGGAGGAATTAATACGAAAGCAGCATCAGAGGCTAAGTTTCCTAAAATCCCAATAAAAACAACCGAATACGTAATTAATGATTTTGGTGCATTTAAAATAGATTTCTTAATGGCACTTTCTAATAGCCCAACTTTTTCAGCTAACCCAATCCCGAGCATCATAGCCAATACCAGACCAAGTGGTTTAAATTCTGTAAAGTTCGTTAACATCGAAGACAAAATATATTGAAGACCTTCACCAGAAATAAGACTTTTAATTGGAAGTTCTTCACCTGTCCCTGGGTGCGTAACAGTTATCCCCATACTACCTACAACCCAAGATAACAGCATGACAAAAACGGCTAAATAAATGAAGATAAAAAATGGGTCTGGTAGCCTATTCCCAATTCGTTCAACCGTATTTAAAAATCGAGCCAGCCCCTTTGATTGTTTTGGAACGTCTCCCCCAATTTGTGGTTGCGGCAATTTACTCACTCTCCCTTTCATTGTTTATTAACGGAATTATTCCATTTTTATACCGTTATTAATTAGTATTCGTTGTTTATTTTTAAATTCCTCTAATATTATGAATTTTTAGAATAAAATAGATAATAAAATTTGAGCAAAAGAACATCTGTGGTTAACAATATCAAAGACTTGCTCTTTTGCCCATGATTAAATTCTCTGGCTATAATACAAATTCCAATACCTTTTAAAAAATAAGTTGGTAGATTTTACGTGGACGTCCACGACCGACTGACTCTTCACCAGTTACCTTGGCAAGGCCAATACGTTCCATTTCAGCTAATATCCGCCTTGCGTTTCGTTCGGTACTTTTTAACCAACGAGCCAGATCATGTGATGTGATAGCCGTTTGCCCGTAATGATGGGAAAGGGATTCAATTTTTGCTGCCAGTGACGAACTGATACCAGCGTCTTTAAATAACTTTTCCCACTCACTACCTTGTTTCCGTTGTATATAAGAAATATGTTGTTCGTCCTCAAGTAATTCAATAACTTTTTTATCCTCATTAATAATAACCACACCAGAATCCTCTTGTTTTCTGACTTGTTCAATGGCCATTCTTACATGTTCTTCTGCTTCGAGAACGGTTAATCCATAGCCAATTCCAATCCGAACAGGTAATTTACTATTCACAAATATCTCGTCTACTATTGAATAAATAGAGCATTGTTTTGTAAAACGTTCTAGTTCTCCTCTGGTCGTATATATATAATGCAAACCATCGCCAACTTGAACGATGGAACCACTTATTTCTTCTACGAAGTCAAACAATACTCGCTTAAGTTCAAGTTCTTGATGTTTCAGCTTAAAAGAAAATGGATGGCCCATACTTGCTTGAGAAGGATAAATAATTTCAATGCCAATCATAACAAGCTGGGATTTTCGATACCAACTTGTTTGGCCTCGCTCTTTAATAAAGCCTAATGACCTCTGAACGGCGAGCTCTGATTGAATCACACGGTACACAGGAATCCTTAATTTTTTTAGTGCATGGTAAACCGAACTGATACAAGTAATTGCAACGTCTATTTGGTTGTTTTCATATAAATTCTTATGAAATTGAATAATGTCCTCAGCAGGCATATAGCCAGAATACGAAATTGTATAAAAGGTTAGTTCATGAAGCGAGAACGCATTTTTAGCCTTTTCAATTTCATCTTCTTGTATCGTATCAAGACTAACACGATGAACAATTTTCCCTTCCTTCACGAACATTTCAAGAAGTGTGCTAAGCAAACTAGACCCATGTAATGGGACATAGCTACCTTCATCCTCTGTTAGAACTCCCTTTGATAAAGCATAATAATAAGGTGCTTGCCCTGAGAAAAACCATTGATCTACCCAGTCATGATTCCGTACAATGATATCTTCTGTTTCTTCTGTTCGTTCATAGATAAATGGAATTAAATCGAGCTCCTTAAAATGTTCACCTGCTTTTAAAACTTGCGTAACAGAATCCTTAGGCCCTACTACTCCCACTCGTACTTTTTTCATTTAAACCACCTGCTTCTTTTTTTAAAAAGCCTGCGATGATGTTTACACCTAATCGCATATCTTCAAGGGAGGCATGTTCAGCAGGATGATGACTTAGCCCATCTTTACAAGGTATAAAAATAAGTCCTGATGGCCATTTCTTTGCCATATTCATCACGTCATGCCCCGCTCCACTATTCATCATTAAATAAGAGGAACCCATCTCGCTAACAACTTTTTTTAACTGTTTTTGAATGCGTTCATCTAAAAAGACAGATGGATTATCAACCAGTTTTTCTATTTCGATAGAAACATGATACAAACGCTCTAGTTCATTACATTTCTCTCGAATGGATTGCTCTACGATTTTTTTTAGAGAATCTTCGACACTTCTAATATCGATTCCGACTTCGACATACCCAGGAATCACATTTATCGCATTCGGCTTTACCTCCATTGTACTAACTGTCGCTACAACAGGTGTAGAGTTTTCTTCGCTAAGCTTGGTTGCCGTTTCGGACACATAGGAGATAAGAGGTGCAACTGCTACTAACGCATCTCGACGTCCGTTCATTGGGGAAGTACCCGTATGTCCCGCTAGACCAAATACTTTGACTTTAAGACGGATCGGACATGCCACTCCATCAACAATTCCATAATCTTTTTGATTTTCTTCAAGAACGGTTCCTTGTTCGATATGTAACTCTAAAAAGCATTTCAACTCTTCCTTTTTCCGTTCAGCTTTCGAAAACTCATCCCAATTAAATCCAAGGGTTGCCACGGCTTCTCGAATCGAAATACCTGAGGAATCTTTTACACTCCCAATTTGTAAATCTAACAATCCGGCCATTGCTTTACTGCCTATTGTAGAAATACCAAATCTAGCTGATTCTTCGGAGCGAAACACAATCACCTCAATCGGATGAGTTGGCTGGTATCCTTCGTCTTTTAATTGCTTAACAGCACCAAGGGCACAAAGGACACCTGCAGTTCCGTCATATCCCCCACCCGACACCACTGTATCCAGATGGGACCCTACTGCTACTGCTGGTAAATCTTCTGACGCGCCTATCCAGCGGGCAATCACATTTCCTGCTTGGTCCCTTTTAATTTCTAGCCCTAATTCTTTGGCGATTTTTTCAAAAGCAGCTATCGATTGATTTTCTTCGTTTGAATAGCCAAGTCTTGTAAAGCCCTCTGGTTGATTCATCGTATCCACTAAATTCAATTGAAGTAAATGGTCTTCAAGCCATTTAAGCATGAACAGTTCCCTCCTTTTTAATCATCTCTAGGACTGTTCGTGATAAGGTTTCAACAGCTGTAGGAATCACCATTTCATCATAGTCAAATTGAGGATGGTGGTGTCCTGCACGTAATGGACTTGCAAAAATCATAAAAGTAGCCTTTCCACCATGTTTTTGGACATGATTCATCATATATGTCACATCCTCAGAAGCTCCAATTGGTAAGACGGGGAACACCTTTTCAATCAACGAGCTTTGTTGGCTTATTTTTTCAACAATCGGTATAAACACCTCATCACAAGTAGCATTGAGTGCTGTACCAACAAACTCGATCTCCACTTGAACATCATATAAAGCAGCACTTGCCTTAATGATTCGCAACGCTTCTTCTGTCATATATTCGTTTAGTGCAGTTGTTTCACCACGTGTTTCAATTTCCATGCGAGCATAATCTGGTACGATATTTCTGCCGCTACCTGCTTCTAATTTACCGATATTTATTCTAGTAGCCCCATCCGCATGGCGGGGAATCCCGCTTAAATGAAGACTTGCAGCAGCTGCCGCTAACAGGGCATTTTTTCCTGCGTTTGGTTCAAGACCAGCATGTGCTGACTTTCCTTTTAAAATAATGTTATATTTTGAACTCGCTAAAAATTTGTTGGTAGTTGCAGCAACGGTACCTACTGGAAGCGAATGAACGCCAATATGTCCACTAAGAAAATAATCTACATGATCAAGCCACCCACGCTCGACAATTGGCTTTGCCCCTCTTCCACCTTCTTCTGCAGGTTGAAAAATAAGTGTAAATTGACCCGTAAGTCCATCTTTGAAATGTTGAAGAAAGCGAGCAACTCCTAACCCAATCGCTGCATGTCCATCATGCCCACACGCATGCATAACGCCGTCCCTTTTTGAAGAAAAATGATATTGAGTTGGTCGATGTTCTAGTTCACGAGACTCTTGTATTGGTAACGCATCAATATCAAACCTCATTGCCACATGCTTTCCCGGACGTCCGGTTAGAAATTGGGCGATGACACCAGTGTGTCCTCCCTTCATTTTTTCAAGAAAGTCCGTTGGAACTCCCATTTTCTTGGCACGTTCTTCATTTTTTAAAAGTTCTTGCTCAGAAGGAACTCCTAACCGGGCCGAGCTTACCATCATATCTTTTCCAACCGTAAGCTTGTATCCCATTGCTTCTAATTCTTTTGCCAGCTTATATGTTGTTACATATTCCGTCCAGCCTACTTCAGGGTGTTCATGAAGCTCACGCCGTTTTTGGATTAAATAGGGTGTAATAGATTGGATAAAAGATTCATAGCTTTCACTCATGGACGACACTCTCCTTTTTATCATTTAATTTTTTCAAAATATCGATCGCTGCTTGGGCCATTAACTCAATACCATAAGGTAAAGCATCTTCATTTACCATAAATTGTGGATCGTGTAACGGCTTTTGTCCTTCTCCAATAGATGTACCAAGCCAATAAAAGACACCTGGATACTTTTGTAAAAAGCGCCCAAAATCTTCTCCACCCATACAAGGTTCAACGCGAGGAGTACTATTTTTACCAAATAAATTGGTTGCCGTTTCTTTTATTTGATCAGCCCATATAGGCGTATTTACCGTAGCTGGATAACCGTCCATGTATTGAATCTCTACTTTAGCCCCCATCGATTGAACGATACCTGTAACAACCTGATAAAATTTTTCTTTGATTAGTTGCTTTGTTTCGTTTGTAAAAGTACGAACCGTTCCTTCTAATGTGACCATATCAGCAATCACATTGTACCGATAGCCACCCTCAATTTTTCCGATAGTAATAACAGCCGAATCAACTGGATCGACATTCCGACTCACAATCGTTTGTAAGGATGTAATGACTTGATTAGCAACAATAACAGCATCAATCGCTTGGTGAGGCATACTCGCATGGCCGCCCTCCCCTTTAATCACAACTTTGAAACGATCAGAATTGGCCATTATTGGTCCTGGTTTTACACCAATGTTACCAACGGGAAGATCAGGCCACACATGCTGACCAATAATGACGTCTGGCGTATAAGTACTAAATACACCATCTTCCATCATCTTTGCTGCTCCTCCACTTGGCGCATTTTCTTCAGCAGGTTGAAAGACTAGTAGAATAGTACCTTGGAGACTATCTTTCACTTCATTAAGTAAAATACCTGCTCCTAATAACATAGCCGTGTGCGCATCATGACCACAGGCATGCATCTTCCCGTTCATTTTTGAAGAGAATGGCAAATTCGTCTGTTCTGTAATGGGAAGGGCATCAATATCTGCCCGTAAAGCAACGGTCTTTCCGGGCTTAGCACCTTTTATAATTCCCAATACTCCTGTCTTAGCAAAACCCGCTTCAAATGGAATACCGTACTTCGTTAACACTTGTTGAATTTTCTTAGAAGTTTCGTATTCCTCTCCGCTCAACTCTGGGTTTTCGTGAAGGTCTCTTCTAATATTAATCATTTGATGAATAATTTTTTTTGATTTTCCTTTCATACTGATAACCATATGATTCTCAACCTTTCTAAATTTACGGGATGCCACGAATACGATTTTGTTTTTCATACTAAACATCTTTTAAGGAAAAATTCCTTTTTATTACCGTTAATAAATATATACTACATAATTTGTTTGAATTCCTTTAATTTTTTGAAAATATAATAGCTAAATGGCCAACTGTAAGATTTGATTTAGTTATTCGACCGCTTTTTTGCAATTGTCCCAATTTGTTTTGAATTTTGTTTGAAGGTCCTATAACTTTACTTGCAGTTCCGGCAATATTACTTTCAGTTCGCACTATTTTTCTTGAAGTTCGAACTACTTTACTTTTAGTTCGTACTACTTTTCTTTACGTTCACTCTACTTTTCTTG
This sequence comes from Aeribacillus pallidus, assembly GCF_050478865.1. Taxonomy (NCBI): domain Bacteria; kingdom Bacillati; phylum Bacillota; class Bacilli; order Caryophanales; family Bacillaceae; genus Aeribacillus; species Aeribacillus pallidus. Next base: position 34,684 of record NZ_JBCNBW010000052.1, read on the forward strand.
AAGTTCAGGTAATTTTACTTTCAGTTCGTTAAAATTTACTTAAAGTTCGTTACTACTTTCTTGAAGTTCCGGCACTTTTACTTGAAGTTCACACTACTTTTCTTTCAGTTCCTGCTATTTTTCTTAACGTTCACGCTACTTTACTTTCAGTTTCCACAACGTCATAGCAGCTGTCCTTTATCTTATTTACCGAATTTCCAAACAATTTTCCACTGGCCTTTTTCCTTTACTACATACACGTCTTGCTGAATTGTGAAGGTCCCGAATTTACTATGAAAGGTTTGTTGTACCGTAACTTGGTACGCTTCCTTGAACGCTGGGCCGTCTTCGCTCATTTTCCAATTAGATCGTTTTTTAGCTTCGTCGGAAAGGGTGAAATCAAAGGTGGTCACACCGAAATGACTCATGTAAATATGAGAACGCTCTGTCACGTAGCTATTTTTTGCAAAGCGTTCTTTCATCGTGGAATGAAACAGCTCCCATGCGCTGCCAAAGTCCCCTTTTTGCTCATATGCGTAAAATTGACGTACAATGGAGGTAGGGTCAGGTTTAGAAGTAAAAATAAAATATCCCACTATACCTAGAAGTCCTGCAACTACTAAAAAAAGGATGTTCCGTAAAGCATGGGGGTTACTCATCTGATCACGCCTTTTTTCGTCTTTTAACCAATTTATATGTACGATAGGTAAAAACTTTGTCTCAAAGGAGGTTCCTTTATGAAAATCGCCTTTATTTCAGATATTCACGGCAATGCGATCGCACTGGATGCGGTGATGGCAGAGCTTCAACAAAAGAAAGTCGACCAGATCTATGTACTTGGCGACCTATGTTACCGCGGGCCGGAGCCGAAAAGAGCGCTTGAAGTGATTCGTTCGTTGGATGCGGAGGTTATTAAAGGAAATGCCGATGAGTGGGTCGTGCGTGGTGTAAAAAAAGGAGAAGTGCCAGATCACGCGTTGGAATTGATGAACCGCGAGCGGGACTGGACGGTTTCGCAGCTAGATACGGAAGACTTAGAATACTTAAAACAGTTACCAACAGAAAAGACGATTCCTGTAGAAAACGTGACGATCCATGCGTTCCATGCGACACCGGATAGTTTGTTTGATGTGGTCTTACCGCACATGGATGATAACGTAATCCAAGAAAAAATCATGTCCAAAAAAGATGCCGATATTTACGTGTATGCTCATATACATAAGCCGTACATTCGCTATATCAATGGAAAGATTGTGATGAATCTAGGCAGCGTCGGTTTGCCGTTTGACGGAATGCCGAAAGCTTCGTATGCGATGGTGGAAATCGACAATGGGAATATCCGGACCTCGATTGAACGAGTAAACGTGGACATTGAAAAAGTCGTTGAAAAATATCAAGAAGTGAACTACCCGAATGCGGAGATGATGATTGATATCGTACGAAAAGGGAGTTTGTAAGCCGTCTTTAAAAGGCGGCTTTTTTGTTTGGGTAGCCTGAAACTACAATTTTCCCAAGTCAACCGTTTTCTAATTCTTTCAAAATTCCCCTATGAACTTTATGAACAAAATGCCCAATACATACAAAATGCGGTTATTTTTCGGAATATTCACAACGAACTTGATAAAAGGTTATGATGAAAGCGATTCCAATAAACAAAGGGGGTTTTTTCATGAAACGGTTGGCATGTTTAATGGCTGCTTTCATGGTTATGATGCTAGCAGCTTGTAGTGGAAATAGTGAGACCGCATCAAATAACGGGAACAATGGGGATTTTAAACCTCAAAAACCAATTGAAGTGATTGCTCCTGCGGGTCCTGGCGGTGGTTGGGACACGACAGCACGCACGGTAGCTAAAGTTCTGCAAGAGGAAAAAATCATTGATCAACGGATGGCGGTTGTGAATAAACCAGGCGGTGGAGGTGCTGTCGGTTGGGCATATGTCCATGGTAAAAAAGGAGACAATCATACCCTATTTGTAACGTCACCACCTATTTTATTCGTTCCACTCAATGGTCAATCGGACTTAGGTCATAACGATTTTACTCCAATTGCGGGAGTCATTGCCGATTATGCAGCCTTTATCGTAAGTGCAGATTCACCATTTGATAACATGAATGATTTAGTCGAAGCGTTAAAGAAAGATCCGAAATCCGTATCCATCGTTGGAGATTCGGCTCCAGGAAGTATGGATCATTTGCAATTTGTAAAAGCCGTGAAAGCAGCAGGAGTTGACGTTAAACAATTAAAATATGTGTCTGCCCAAGATGGAAACGGAATGAGCATGCTGCTTGGCGGAAAGGTCGATGTATACTCTACCGGTTTAGCCGAAGCGACCGAACAAGCTCGAGCAGGAAAAGTGAAAGTTTTAGCGATTACAGCACCGGAACGTCTCGAAGGTGAAACGGTATCCGAATTCCCAACCCTCAAAGAACAAGGCATTGACGATGAATTTATCGTATGGCGCGGCTTTATGGGGCCACCTAATATGGACCCAGCAGCGGTAAAATATTACGAAACTGCGATTAAACAGATGATGGAAACAGATACGTGGAAAGAGCAGCGTGACAACTTCGGTTGGACAGACAACTTTATGTCTAGTGAAGAGTTTAAAGAACATCTGGATAAAGAATACGCCATTATGAAAGAGCTCATGGAAGAAATCGGTTTAGCTAAATAACCGTATACAACATTTATACAAAGGAGGATGGTTCATCTATCCTCCATTCTCCTATTTTTAAAAGAAAGAAGGTGTTGATCGTGTTCCTTCATTCAACGAACCGGAAGATATCAGTGATTTTACTTCTGTTCGCGGTATTCTATTTGTATTTGAGTTACCAATTACCAGAATTCCCTTATGCGATTGTGGATTCGGACGTCCTTCCGAAAGGATTAGGCTTTTTATTAATTGTGTTATCCATTGCATTATTTATTGAAAATAAACCAGAAACCGAAGCAGAAAAAGAAAAGAGAAATTTAAAGAAAGAAGAACTCACTATTCTTTTGACCATATTAGGGATGATTTTACTTTATATTTGGCTATTAGAATGGGTAGGGTTTGTGTTAACGACCATCGCCTTTTTGCTCGTGACTACAAGACTTTTAGGTTATCAAAACTGGAAAGTGAATAGTCTCTTAGCGGTTTTGTTTACATTCACCGTCTACTTTTCTTTTAATTACTTACTCAGCATTTATTTACCGCAAGGCATCTTGCCATTCTAAAGGAGGAAGCCTATGGACTACTTAGATAGCATTCTCTATGGTTTTAAAGTCGCATTAACCTTTCAAAATATTTTATTTGCTTTTATTGGTGTTTTTGTCGGTACCATCATTGGTATGCTGCCTGGTCTTGGCCCAATCAGTGCGATTGCCATCATGATTCCGCTTAGCTATGGAATGGAACCAGCTTCGGCGTTAATTTTAATGGCTGGTGTGTATTACGGTGCGGTGTTTGGTGGATCGACTTCTTCTATTCTATTAAATGCTCCAGGTATTTCGGGGACAGTCGCTACCGCTTTTGACGGATACCCGTTAGCGAAGCAAGGAAAAGCGGGAAAAGCATTGGCGATTGCTGCGATTGCCTCCTTTTGCGGTGGTACGATCAGCGTCGTTGCCTTAATGCTTGTCGCCCCAGTGATGGCCGATTTCGCGATTACGTTTGGACCAACGGAATATTTTGCTCTCATGCTTCTTGGACTAACGGCCATTGCTAGTTTGTCGGAAGGTTCAACCATCAAAGCGCTGATTTCAGCAACTCTCGGATTAATCGTGGCTACAATCGGAATGGATCAGCAAACAGGAACGCAGCGCTTTACGTTTGGAACTCCGAATTTACTTGAAGGCATCGATTTTCTCATCATTGCCCTCGGTTTGTTTGCGTTAGCGGAAGTTTGTTCGTTAATTCTGACGCGAAAGCAACACAACTTTGGAAAAGATTCCAATGTGGGTGAGTTAAAAATTTCGAAAAAAGAAGCAAAAGAAATTTCTGGTCCGATCGCACGGCACTCGGTTCTCGGCTTTATACTTGGCGTCCTCCCTGGTGCGGGTGCAACCATTGCTTCTTTTATGTCTTATCTAACTGAAAAACGATTAGCTAAAGATTCCTCTACTTTTGGAAAAGGAAATTTAAAAGGACTTGCAGCACCTGAAGCATCCAATAATGCCGCCACGAGCGGTGCTTTTGTTCCATTATTAACTCTCGGTATTCCAGGGTCAGGAACGACAGCCGTTTTACTAGGTGCCTTATTAGTTGTCGGCGTTCAACCAGGGCCGTTAATGTTACAAGACCACCCGGATGTGTTCTGGGGAGTCATTGCCAGTATGTATATCGGAAATATCTTTTTATTAATTTTAAATTTACCGCTCATTCCTTATATCTCTCGTATTTTATACATTCCAAAACCGATGCTTATTTCGCTCATCATTGTGTTCTGTTTAATCGGTGTGTACGCCGTAAGTTTTAACACGTTTGACTTATACTTGCTAGTCGCTTTTGGCGTGTTAGGGTATTTGATGAGAATTTTCTCGTTTCCAGCACCACCGTTTATTTTGGCGTTCATTTTAGGCGGCATGATGGAACAAGCGTTTCGTCAAGCCCTTACCATCTCCAACGGACGTTACACGATCTTTTTTGAAAGTAAAATTACAATTATCTTGTTAATTCTTGCTTTCCTATCACTAGTCATCCCGTTGATTCGTCAACGGTTAAGCAAACGAACAGAAATTCATAACCAAGGCCGAGAGAAGGAGATGTAAATGAAAGAAATTCGAATTCTCTCCCCTCAAGGAATGCTTGGATACGGCTATCCGATCGAATCTTTAGAATACGGACTAGCACAACATCCCCATGCGATTAGTGTGGATGCGGGCTCAACAGATGGTGGCCCGCACCGGTTGGGGATGGGGGTAGGAGGTGTAAGTCGTTATGCTACGAAAAAAGACTTAACGCCTCTTGTGATAGCAGCAAAAAAGCACAACATCCCCCTTCTCATCGGATCAGCTGGTGGTTCAGGCGCCAACCTTCGCGTTCAATGGACGGTGGATATATTAAAAGAAATTGCTGAAGAAGAAAATATAGAGCTAACGATTGCAGCCATTTACGCAGATGTGTCCAAGGATTGGTTAATGACCAAATGGGAACAAGGAAAAGTCACGTCGGTCGGTTCCGCTCCTCTTTTAACCGAACAGGCGATTCAGGATACAACCGCCCTAGTAGGACAAATGGGCGTAGAACCGTATTTAGAGGCCTTAAAAGAAGGAGTCGACATCATCGTAGGTGGCCGAACGTATGACCCGGTGATGACGGCTGCTCTTCCCCTTTTCCATAGAATGGACCCTGGTCTCAGCTGGCATATGGGAAAAATTTTAGAGTGCGGAGCAATCGCTGCCACACCAGGGACGGCTAAAGACGGCATGATTGGTATGATCCGCGATGACCACTTTTTAGTTCGTCCGTTACATCCGAGCCGAAAATGTACCATCCAATCCGTAGCTGCACATACGTTGTATGAAAAATCTCATCCCTACCTTCTACCAGGTCCAGGGGGTATCCTTGATTTATCACAGTGCAAATTTTCGCAAGAAGATGAGCAAACCGTTCGTGTCACAGGTAGTCAATTTATTCCTTCGTCCCAATACGAGATTAAATTAGAGGGGGTTCGACCTTCAGGTTATCGAACAGTACTCGTTGCAGGCGTTCGCGATCCTTTCTTCATCCATCAACTGGAAACCATTATTGAAAAAGTGAAAAAGGATGTCGCCGACTATTTTCCTGAAATTGAGTCCAGCGAAGCGAAACTTTATTTTAAATATTATGGACTCAATGGGGTGATGGGCCCTTGGGAGACTACATCATCCGAGCCACTGGAGGTCGGAATCGTGATCGAAGTCGTGGCACCAACGCAAGAATTAGCAGATAGTATTTGTGCCTACGCCCGGTCCGTGTTGATGCATATCGATTATGAAGGAAGAGTATCTACCGCCGGAAATTTAGCACTTCCGTTTGCACCTCCAGAATTTTCAGCAGGGCAAGTGTTTGAGTTCTCGATTTATCATACAGTTGCTGTCGATGACCCTCTCGAACTTTTTACGATTAAACGTATCACCTTGGGAAGGAGAAAGTCATGAGTAAACAACCTTTAAAAGACCTCGCTCAAGTTGTTCGTAGTAAAAATGCCGGACCGTTTGAAATAACATTTGATATGATTTTTCCAGACCAGCCCACCTACGAACGAGTAAAAACGTCAAATGTAATTACGAAAGAAACGATTGCCAACCTCTATCAAATCCATCTAGAGGACATTGTCGAACTTGTCTATTTTGACCAAGCCTATGCGATTAAATTTACGATTAAACGAACCATTTCCTCAGGAGCGCCTGGAGAACGAGATACCTATGGTGCGCAGCAGCACGCTCCACTTCTCGAACTTATGATCCCTTAAATTGTAAGGAAATATATCTTCGTTCAGGTCTGCCGACACTACCATACGTGAGGTCGGCACGTACCGCTCCTGTCGAGACGAGATATTCTAAATAACGGCGAGCGGTGGTTCGACTCACACCCACGTATTGACCTAATTCTTCCGCAGTAACTCCATCGGAAAACCGTAATAGATGCTGTTGTACTTTTTTTAACGTTAATGGATCAATCCCTTTAGGAACGACCGATTCGCTCACTTCTTCTTCCTTCATACGATGCAATAAGCGATCGACTTGATGTTGGTTGACTTCTTTCATTGTTTGGAGATTGTTTCGATATTCACGGTATTTTTCTAATGTTTGCTGGAGTCGTTTAAAAATAATCGGTTTAATTAAAAAGTCAAACACTCCGCCGCGAATCGCTGCTTCTACTCGATCCACTTCCTTCGCTGCCGTAATTAAAATCACATCAACGTCTCGGTAATGTTGTCGAATATACCATAAAAAATCGATTCCGTCCCCATCGGGAAAATACACATCAAGTAACAAGAGGTCTGGCTCAAGAATATCGATGACCTCTTTCGCTTCATCAATCGACGACGCCACTCCGCATACTTCAAATCCTTCTACTTTTTCCGTAAAGCGACGATTAATTTCTGATATTTTCATATCATCTTCCACAATGAGTACTTGGATGTTACTCATGCTCTTTCCCCCTTTTCGGAATGACGACGGTAAAAACAGCCCCTCCTTGAGGACTGTTCTCAACCGTAATGTACCCATTTAAATATTGAGCGGCTTGGTTGGCTAAATATAGCCCCATACCTCTTCCTTCTCCTTTTTTCGTGCTCACACCTTTTTGAAAAATTTGATCGAAGAACTCTTCCGGTATGCCGTTCCCGGAATCCTCGACTTCAAAAATCAAATCGTCCCCGATATCCGTCATAAATAAATGAACCGTTTTTTCTTTTTTATTTGCGGCTAACACGGCGTCAAAGGCGTTATCAAGTAAGTTTCCAATGATGGTCACAAGCTTCTCGCGATGGATATGGGGTGGGATGTCTTTCATACTGCTCTCTTCATCTATCTGCAAGTCGATTTTTAACTCGTGGGCCCGGTTATATTTTCCTAGAATAATAGCGGCAATCATCGTATCTGGAACCGCTCGCATTAACTGTTGAATGATTGTTTGATATTCTACAGTTTCTTTATGTATAAAATCGAGCGCTTCTTGATAAGAACCAAGTTGTATGAGTCCTGAGATGGTGTTTAGTTTATTCGAATATTCATGCGTTTGAGCGCGTAATGCTTCAGCGTATCGGTGAACTTGGGTTAATTCTTTCGTCAGTTGGTCAATTTCTGTTTTTTTCCGAAAACTAGATACGACTCCTATGATGTCATCGCCATTAAAAATGGGTACCCGATTGACAATGAGTTCGTTGTTTCCAATCTTGAGTTCTTCGTCAAAATGACTTTCTTTCGTTTGGAGCACTTCTACCATACGTGAGTTTGGTATTACTTCATGAATCGATTGACCAATCCAATTTTTCTTCCGGTCCATCCCGAGAATGTCATAAGCTTGTTGGTTAACCATCGTAATGTTGCCGTTGTTATTAATGGCAATAATCCCTTCACGGACAGATTCTAAAATGGCGTGTTTTTCAACAAATAGACTTGCAATCTCATGAGGTTCCAGTCCAAAAATCGCCTTTTTTAACCCTTTGGAAATGTAAAAAGAACCGATTGTTCCAATCGCGAGCACGAAAACAACAAGAAACATCACTTTGAATTGATAGTGCTTTTCGATCGTTTCAATGTCTTCTAAAAGAAAGCCAACCGATACAATCCCAATAACTTCTCCATTTTCGTCAAAAATCGGCGCTTTCCCTCGTAAAGATGGACCAAGAGAACCGACCGCTTTGGATACGTACGACTCGCCTTTTATTAGCGCACGATCGTTATCCCCACCAACCATCTTTTTCCCAATCCGCTCAGGAATCGGATGGGAATAGCGAATACTATCTTTATTTCCGACAACGACAAATTCGGCTCCGGTTTTGATGCGTACGTCTTCAGCAATCGGTTGAATCACAGAAGATGGATTCTCTAAACTAAATGCCTCGCGAATCGCTGGCATCTCAGCAACCGTTGTCGCAACATGTAACGCCCTTTTCCCTGTTTGTTCTTCCAACGTTTCAGAGATCATATGGGTAAAATAAGATCCTAAGATCCCTAACACTATTAACAAGAGCAAACAAATAAACAACGCCATTTTCGTATGAAGCTTAATTGCTTTCATGATGATCTCCTTCAGATAAATTCTGTTATTTATTATAATTGGAATTGTTATATTTTAAAATATTCGTAAAATTATGTTTGGATTGACCTTTGAAGCTACCAAACCTTTATTGTATTTTTATTTAAATGTCGATATTATTTTTTAGATACGAAATAAATAAGGAACACAGAGAAGGTGATGCATTGTTTAAGCGAAAAGCCTTAGCTGCTTTATATACATCTATTTTTCTAACAATAGGTCTTTCCGTTTTTAGCCTCATTTATTTTAAAGAAGATTATACAGATGGATTATCAGAAGTACTTCTATCTACACCTTTTGTTTTCTTTTACGCTTTGATTGGTAATTTTGTATACGGATTACCCATCTCACTCTTTTCCGAATACATAACAAAAAGTATGGAAGGAATAAAACAATTATTTTTTTCATTCTCCATTCACGTTTTCTTCGGTCTCATTACAGTATTTTTCTTAGATTGGTTATATGTATACGCTATAATCAGTTCCATCCTTTTTTTCCTGGTTGATGGAAGACTTAAAAATTACTAGTACAAATTATTAGAGTAACTCACTTATTGTTCATTTCTTGTTTTACGAGTGCATTAGTTCAACATAAGTAAAAAGGCATTGTTAAAAAACAATGCCTTTTTTGTTGCGAAAGAAGTAACATTTACCTAACGAACCGGGAACCGTTATCCTAATTAGATTTTTGTACTCTAACCCGAACCCGTTAAATGAATATCCAAGCGTTTTTTATCTTATATTTTTTATTTTTTCTCTAAATATATTTAAGTGATTCGGTAGTTCTTTTTTTCTCTTGATCTCTTATATATTAATCTTGGTCATCATCGTCCTCTTTTTTGTCTTTCCCTCTGTTCTCATTCTTTCGTTCTTCATGTTTTTCCTTATGATCTTTTTTGTCGGATTCTTTTTGTTTATGGTGGTCTACGTTTTCTTTCTGTTCTGTATGTTTATCGACATTTTTTGGTTCTGCTTTGTCATTTTCTTCTTTATGTGCTTCATTTTTCTCTAATCTTTTATTCTGTTCTTTCGCTTCTTCACGGTCTTTGTTTCTGTGCTCACGGCGTTTTTCTTCTTCACGTTGTTTATCTTCTTTATGTTGTTTATCTTTGTGTTTCGCCTCACGTTGTTTTTCTACCGCTTTTTGACTTGATTCTGCGTTCATGTTTACAGCTACTTGACGAACAGATTCTTTGTCTTCGTTTTCATTAACTTTTTCTTGATTTTGTTCGTTCTCTTTATTGCCTTTATGTTTGCCATTTGCCTTTTCGAGGACTTTTCCTACAACTTTATCTGATTCTTTTTCGAATTCCTTCCGCAGTTCTTCTTGCTCTTCAACTAACTCTTCGTTCATTTCAGCTAGTTTTTTGTCATATTCTTCTTGAGTCATCTCGCCAGATGCTAGTTTCTCTGACAGTTCTTCACGTTGTTGATCGGCTTTCCATTCTTTTTCTTGGAGCTTAGCCAATTTTTTATTGATTTTCTTCTCTAACTTCTTTTGAGCCTTTTCAATATTCTTTTGAAGAGCTTCTTTTGCTCGAGGATTTTCAACTTTTTCAAGAGCTGCCGTTAAAGCTAAGATGTTCGCAGCGAATTTTTCTTCAAGTGCTTGGCGAATGGAATCGTCGGAAGTAGGTGGTTGCTCCTCGGCCTCTTCTTCATTGGTAGTGTCGGTTTCATTTTCAGATGAAGCGTCCGTCTCCTCTTCAGAATCAGACTCAGCCTCTTCATATTTCGCTAGGGCTTGTTCTTGTTGCTCAATCGCTTTTTCTAGCACTTCTTTCGCTAATTCTTCTTCACCGTTCGCAATCAGGGCCTCGGCTTCTTGAATCCGCTCTTGGGCAAAAGAAACGAGTAATTCTGCTTCTTTCACCTCATCAAATGTTAACGCTAGTTGCACATTTTCAAGAAGGATTTTTACAAAATAGAAAAAGTCACCCGGTAAAAGGGAAGGAGTTTCGGTTCCCTCTTCTTGTTCAGTAATTGGCTCGGCTTCTGGGGCAGGTTCTTCATTAGTCATTTCACCAGTTTCTTCAGCTGCTGGCTCTTCGTTACTTCCTTCATCCTCTGGTGCTTGTTCCTCTTCGGTTGCTTCTTCTGAGGAAGACTCCGCTTCTTCCGGTGTTGATTCTACCACCGTTTCATCTGTTGTCGGTTGTTCTAATATTTGCTCTTCCTGTGTGGTTTGCGGTTCTGTCGGTTGCTCATCGCTTTCGGCTAGAGCTTGACCCGTTCCTAAATAAAAGGTAAAAGCTGTCGCAAGGACACTTGTCGTAAGGACATTCCGTACATGTTTAAACATAACAATTCCTCCAATACAAATTTTTTTGATCGGAAGAATTTTGAATCTACTCATTTCGAGTAGTTCTCCATTCTTCAGCAGTCCAGCCACCATAGTGTTACCACCGTAGGTCTGTGACTTTGCGTCTCTACCTTTCGATAGATTTGCCTTTTTCAAATGAAGAACGTGTACTCGATGAAGGCGTTCTTCATTTCGCATTATTAAATATACTTTAATTAATGAAAGAAATGATATAGATAATTTTTAGTATTTTCAAGAAATATCTGATTTTTGTTGTGTAGTTCTTTTTTCATCAAATAGAACCTTTATTTTCCACGATAAACAAAAAAAGGGGACGCCTACGTGTTCTCCTTTCGGTTCGTCATGAGCCATATACAGATCTCGAAACAATCGACGCCAACATTTGAGATTGATGCCGAACGTCCCAGCAGTAGATTAATGCCATTCGGCGGCGAGCGCTACTATAAGTCAATTTTTCTTTCTGTTTGACGTAATTACTTTCAGTTCAGCAAAATTTACTTTACGTTTGACGTAATTACTTTCCATTCCGCCAATTTATTTTACGTTTGACATAATTACTTTCAGTTCAGCAAAATTTACTTTACGTTTGATGCAATTCTTTCAGTTCCGAATATTTTTCTTTCTGTTAGACATAATTTTCTTTCCGTTCGCAATGACTCACCTTCCTTATTCAATGAGAGGCAAAACATATTTTCGATCACGGAATGTGCCTGTATATTCGAGATTCATTGCTGCCAATAGTTTCGCTGCTGACGGTACAGAAGTTAAATGCAAAAACCGCCTACACTCCCGATTGGTGATAGTAGTACCAAAAAGAAGGGCATAGTCGAGTAATGCAGCAATATGGGCATCAGGATGAATCGTATGACACTTGGGACATGTCCATCGATTGCGGTGCGGATGTTTCAAAATGGGCAGCGTAAAGCAGTTCGGGCAGTGGACACCTGTTAGGATGTCATCCTTTGATAGGTGAAAGGCCGATAAAACATCACTATTGAGCGGGGTATGTTGTTTGAGAAAAAGACGGGAGATTTTGTTCATTTCTTTTCTAGTTATTTTCTCTTCCCGGTACATTTTTTCAAAGGCTTCGATTTTGTGAGGTAAATGGGCGGCACGGATGACCATTGGGGGAATCCTTTTATGGGGAGGAGCAGTTTTGAGAATCGTAGACGGATCACTAATCACAATGAGAAACTCGATAGGAAGCATCGGTAACTGGTAAGAGGTAAGCCATGAAATTAACTTCTTCTGTTGCCGTTCCGTTTGTAAAATCGGATCCGGAAACGCTTCTTCTTCTGAATCGATGACTCGGAGCAGTTGAATATAAGGATCAAAGTAAAGGGTCCCTTTTATATTTTTCACTTCGAGAATCAGCAGGTAGGATGCGGATAGTAAAATTGTATCAAATTGAACAAAGGAATCGCCAATCGGTAGCCGTAGATCATGAAAAATGAAGTATCGATCCTTTGAAACCTCTTTTAAAAAGTAGTCGATTGACTTCTCTCCTTCATATCCTGCACGTCTTTTCGCTAGCTCTTTTTCAATCAGTTCCCGTTTCGGATGAGCTGCCGGAAGCCTTCGTAGCAAAGCTTCATATTTTTGGAGAATAAGAGGAATTTTACGTTCTTTTTTTATCAAAAGCATCACTCCCATCAAAATAGAAATATCTGTAAAAATTATCAACTATCTTTTCACCTTAGTCAACGCCTGTCGAATTTTTACCCACTCAGAAACAAATTTGATGTACTAAATCTGCAAAATCAATAAACGGGTTACGGTTTCCTTGAATGTGATAAATGGCTTGGTTGCGGTGTTTTTCATAAATGGTGATAGGGAATGCTTCATGCCATTGGATGAGTAAACGAAGATCGATTTGTTCTAAGAAGCTTTTTTTGATGGCCTTTGGGTAGCGTAAAAGAAAGTACAGCATCGCTCGAGCAGCGGCGCCTTTTCCGTGTTCAGGTTCGAAGCGTCCATCTATGACGATCCCACAATGATTGCGGATTTTTTCTGTTGGTAATTCGGGTTGATAAAAAGAAAAGTCAGCATAGGGGTAATTGGACCTTCTTGAATTGCAAGCAGGTTGACAGACAAATAAATGATGCAAATCACCTTTCATTGGTTCACGTGCATGAAACCAAGATTGGGGAACAATATGTTCTGTATTATACTTTAGTTCCCTATCAATAATTTTCATTTTTTTCAATAAGGTAGAGCCCTTCTTTTTCACTTGTTTTAAAAGGGATTGGAATTGGACATACCTTTTTTGATTCGTTAAAAAGTCTTCCTGAATGAGCTTTTGCGGATCCTCTTTTTCCCCAGAATAAATACTTTTCACCGATCCATCCGGTTGCAAATCGACCCACGTATATAAATAGCGGTCTTTACTGATGGAATAAGGTAATTGGTTTTTATGCGTTGTTTTGACTAGTTCATGAAAAAGGTGAAACAATTCCGTCGCAGATTTATTTGGATGGCTAACATCTTTATAATAGGTTTGAATGTCTTTTATATCACTTTCTTCATTATAATAATGGGTAGGATCTTGCCGAACTTTCTCTTGATTTTTTAATAAAAGAAGCGAAGTGCGAAGACGATCGTTCACTTGCCTTTCTTGTTGTTCGGAGAAAAATTTCACCACTAATTGTTGCAGTTGTCTCTCCTCATTTTCCATCAATGGAATGCCCCCTTAATTAAACAAACGTTTATTTAGATCTTGGATTAAACAAACGTTTATTTAGACCTTGTCTTAAATAATTATTTCGCCATTTAGGATTTATTTCCTTTTTATCATCGAGGATAAAAATCCCCCTGCTAATCAGCAGGGGGATTACATTAACACCAGAATCCTTATTTTGATTTAATAAATCCGTTTTGTAATAACCAGTTCTTTGCTACCTCTTCAACACTTTTCTTTTCGAAATCTACTTGATAGTTCAAATTTGTGATCGTTTCATCGTCTAATTTATCTACAATTGGTTTTAATTCTTTTTCAAGATTTGGATGTTGTTGTAATACATCTGCACGAGTTGTGACCATACCGTTATAAGCAGGAAAGAAGGTTTTATCATCTTTTAAGGCTTTTAAGTTATACGCTTTAATTCTTCCATCTGTTGAATAGGCAACTGCTACATCCACTTCACCATTGCTTAATGCTTGAATAGGTAAGCCTGTCTCCATTTTTTTCACATTCTTAGATCCAAATTTAAAACCATATTCTTTTTCAATTCCTTTTAAGCCATCAGGACGGCTCGCAAATTCAGCGTTTGTAGCAAATGTTAATTTTCCAGGATTTTGATTTACGTAAGCAGCTAAATCACTAATCGTTTCGATACCAAGTTCTTTTGCTTTTTCTTCTTTTAATAAAAGAGCGAATGTATTATTAAAAGCAGCAGGACTTAACCAAATAATGTCGTTCTTTTCTTTATCGATTTTTGCAAGTTTTTCGTATGCTTGTTTTGGATCTGAAATCGTGTCTTGCTTTAAATAAGTCACTAACGCTGTTCCGGTATAGTCCCAATAAAGATCAATTTGATCATTTTCTAGAGCCTTACGAGATAGTTGACCTCCCATTTGGCCAGCTTCTTCAATTTGATATCCTTTATCTTTTAAATATAGAGCTGTAATTTTTGATAAAATGTAAGATTCTGTATGATATTTTGTCCCTACAACAATGGTATCGTCTTTCTTGTCATCTCCTGACGCTGTTTCACTATTTTTGCATCCGGTTAAAACAAACAAAGCTAGTAAAAAAATAAAGACGAAATAAAGTAATTTTTTCATGACGAGTACCCTCCTAAAAAAATAAATTTTAATTGATTGCAGATTGTCTTAAGCGAACTCCTTTTGACGTAATGAACCTTTCTATAAGACGTAAACTAGAATCTGCAATGATTGCCATTAAAGTAACAGGAACGGCTCCTGAGAGAAGATATGTACTATCGAGCATTTCAATACCTGTAAAAATATAATCTCCTAATCCTCCACCACCGATTAAATACGCTAAGGCAGCATTTCCAATATTCAGTACAACTGCTGTCCTAATGCCACCCATCATAGTTGGTAGGGCATTTGGAATCTCAATTCGAAATAGAATTTGTGTTGGTGTTAGTCCCATACCTTTAGCTGAATCCAACAACTGGTTATCAATGGATTTAATGCCTTCTACGGTATTTCGTAAAATCGGTAAGAGGGAATACATAAATAATGCAATAACAGCAGAATACAGACCGATTCCTAAAACTAACATAATAAGTGCTAAAACAGCTATACTTGGTACAGCTTGCCCGATATTAGCAAGATTGAGAAAAGCCCATTCAAACTTTTTGAATCTTTCTCTTGTTATAAAAATGCCAACAGGAATTGAAGTGAAGATGGCAAGTGCCGATGAGAGTGTAACAAGTTTCAGATGTTCAGAAAAAAGAACTATGAATTCATCTGGATAATCAAAAATAAGCTGAAAGTTCCCACTTTGATAGGCCCAAATAAGAAAAATAAGTGAACACAATAAGCAAATAAACTTAAAAAGATTTGACAAGATTTTTTTCTTCATAGTTCACTTCCTTTCTAATCGGTTTATGAGTAAGGCTGTGTAAAAAATGTTTAATATCTTGGCTATGAACAATCCCAACAGGTTGTTGTCCATTTATAATGATCGCTTGTTCATTTGAATTAAAAAGTAATTTTGATAACGCTTCACGCAGGTTTGTGTCAATCGAGATGGTTTCAGAAATTAAATGGTTTTCTACTTGTCGAACATAGCCTTCTTTCATTAAATCGGCAATTGTATAAAGGCTAAGTTGTTTGAATGTACGATCTTTCCCAATGAAATTTGCCACGAACTCATTTTTAGGAGAGAGCAACAGACGACTTGGAGTATCATATTGTATTAATTGCCCATTATTTAAAATAGCAATATAATCACCCAGCTTTATTGCTTCATCAATATCATGACTGACAAACAAAATGGTTTTCTTTACTTGTTTTTGAATTTTTAAAAACTCATCTTGCAAGTGAGTACGTATGACAGGATCTAGTGCACTAAACGGTTCATCCATTAACATGACTGGTGGATCAGCTGCCATTGCTCGAGCAATACCAATTCGCTGCTGTTGCCCACCTGATAATTGGTGAGGATATCTTTTGCGATATTCATCGGGATCAAGTCCAATCAATTCCATTAATTCACTAAATCGTTTCTGTTTTTGTTTGCTGTTCCATCTTAATAAAGTAGGTACAATCATCACGTTTTGTTCAATCGTCATATTTGGGAATAAGCCGTGATGTTGAATCACATAACCGATTTTCCGGCGAAGTTCAATTTCATTAAAATGATGAATTTCTTTTCCGTTAATAAAAATCTCTCCTTTTGACAGAGAAACAAGCCGATTCACCATTCTGAGTAAAGTGGTTTTCCCACACCCTGATGGTCCTAGTAACACAACAATTTTTCCTCTAGGTACAGATAGGTTAATGTCTTTTAGAACTGTGACATGTTTGTTATATATTTTGGAAACATGTTTAAATTCGATCATTGTATGTACCTCCGATAACTGTTCTATTTATCTCGTAAATTCATAGGGGTAAATCGTTTTTGTAACCATCCAAGTAGGCTGTCGGCAATTAGTGATATGATACAAATCAATAAACTACCGGCAAGAATCATATCTGGATGAGTTCTGGATATTCCTTGATTAATAAGAACTCCTAATCCACCTGCTCCAACAAAGGCAGCAATTGCCCCGATTCCAATATTTAATACAACCGCTGTGCGAATACCTGCTAACATGATAGGAAGAGCGTTTGGAATTTCCACTTTTAAAAGCCGCTGTACTTTAGTCATTCCCAATCCAATAGCTGCGTCTCGAATATATGGATTCACATTTTTTATTGCAAGGTATGTATTACGAATAATAGGAAGCTGTGAATACAAAACTAATGCGATAATAGCTGGTAGAAACCCAATTCCTTGGTTAATCAAGGAGAGAATCGGCATCATTAATCCAAAAAGAGCAATGCTAGGAATGGTCATAATCATATTTGTAACTTGTAGGACTGTTTCTGCTAATTCTTCATTTGTTGTCAACATAACACCTATGGGGACACCAATTGCAATAGCAATAACTAAAGACAAACCAACAAGCTGAAAATGTTCCCAGGTTAACGAAATAATCTGTTGTTGATTAGCGAATATATAATCCCAAAATTGTATAACCCTTTCCATATAGCTCCTCCTTTAATCAAATTTATGGCTCTTGTTCTCCCTTTTGAAATCTGTTGTTAGATTCAGAGTGAAATAGTCTTTGTTAAAATAAAAAGCCTCTTTCTGGAAAATAGAAAGAGGCTGAGAATGATCCTTTACATACACAAAGAAGCATTGTCATCCTTTCCTATCTTCCAAGCGTATTGCTTGCTGGAATTGGCACAGTATTCTATACAGAATCTGTTGCCGAGGATTCATCGGGCCAGTCCCTCCACCTCTCTAGATAAGAAATTATGCTTATATATTTAGTTGGTTTTAAAAACAATCAATCTTGTTATTCACTTGAACAAATAATCAAATAAATATATGATTTTATAAATTTCGTAACAATTTGATAATATTTACAATATACATACTATTTCGTTTTTCTGTCAAGCCCATTTGGGGATCGTAACAGGTTGGATCCTCTTAATTAAACAAACGTTTATTTAAACCTCGGCTTAAACAAGTGCTAATTATTATTTCGCCTTTTATGATTTATTTCCTTTTTATCATCGAGGGTTATCGTCTTAATAAAAAATAAACCCTAGTTAGGCTTGCATAAAAACCCCCCCTGCTGTCTGATATGATCCCCTTATAGTAGACAGAAAAAAGAAAGCACATTAATCTGTCTACTATGGAGGGGATTTTTTCTATGGGGAAAATACGAAAAACATATGATGTAAAGTTTAAAAAGAAAGCTGTGGATCTATATAAAAAAGAGGGCATGGGCTACAAATCGGTGGCTAAAGAGTTAGGGATTGATCATACCATGGTACGTCGATGGGTAGAACACTATGACAAAGAAGGAATGAAAGGTCTGGAGGAAAAACGCGGGAAGGCAAAAGGTCCAGGAAAAGGAAGACCGAGAACTCGTCCAGAAGATCCTGAAACGAAAATCAAGCGTCTTGAAGCGGAAGTAGAAATGCTAAAAAAAGCTCTTAAAAATGTGAAAGGGGGAATGGAAACCGTACCAACTCATAAGAAGTTCGCCATCATTCATGAAATCGCTGGTAACCATATTTCTATTCAAGAATTATGTAAGATTGCAGGCGTGTCTCGAAGTGGATATTACAATTGGGTAAAACGGCAGAAACACCCTTCTCAAAAGCAATTAGAAGACGAGCAGTTAAAGAAAAAAATCGAGGAGTGCCATAAAAAACTGAAAGGAATCTACGGGTATCGGAGAGTCAAAGTCTGGCTTAAGAGAAAATACAAACTGAATATCAACCATAAACGCGTACAAAGGTAGATGAAAGAGATGGGAATTCGTGC